>CAKZUM010000512.1 GCA_937921525.1 uncultured Saprospiraceae bacterium | reverse complement strand
CGGATACTTTGGCGATTTTTGAATTTATACTTCCTTAAAAATACTCGGCGTAGCTAAGGCTATGCCTCCGTTTTTTAACTCGTCTAAATCCAAAACTCATCCAAATTATACCTGACACTATTAACTTGAATAACTACTAAGAGTATGTTTAAAAACTGTACTCTAACTTCAAAATTAGTCTTTTAAATACAAAGAGGCTTTCCTTTGTAAAAAAGAAAGCCTCTTCGAATATGTAAAAAGAAAGTTACTGTTAAGAATTACTTCTTATCAGCAAAGAATTCTTTTACTTTATCTTTATGGATCATCATTTCCTTATAGGTATACTTACCTGTTTTAGGGTCTTTGATGCTTTTCACAACCTTCACAAAATCCCGACCAGATCCAGCGTTCGCTGCTCTTTGTCCTACCCGTGAGTTTTTTGAAACTTTAGCCATGGTAAATAATAGATTTTAGTATTTCTTTAATTAGAGAATTAGTATACCCAAGTTATAATGTATTGGGATTAAATGCTATTTTTTGCAAGAAGAATTTTGTGAAAATTGACACTTATCCTTACTTGATTTCTCTGTGTAATGTAACCTTCTTTAATACATTATTATACTTCTTTAACTCCAATCTATCTGGAGTATTCTTTCTGTTCTTTTGAGTAATGTACCTAGAAGTACCAGGCATACCAGATGCTTTATGCTCTGTACATTCCAAAATTACCTGAATTCGATTTCCTTTTGACTTCTTTGCCATTTTTATATGGTTTTAATTGTTTGACGTATTAGGATAACAATCAATCAATATTTTTAACTATGATTATTTAGTTAGTTTAATACCCGTATCTACTCCTTTCTTCTCTAATTTCTGTAAATACTCATATATCCCTAACTTATTAATGGTACGCATTGCGCTAGTAGATAGTTTGATAGTTACCCACTTATCTAATTCAGGAATGAAGTATCTCTTCTTATGAAGATTCGGCATAAAACGACGCTTCGTCTTTCTGTTAGAGAAAGAAACATTATTTCCCGAAATTGGACGCTTTCCTGTTAATTGACAAACTTTAGACATGACGTTATATTTTAGTCTTTGGTGAATTGGTCTTTATCCTTTGAAAAATCACTGTATTTACGAATAAATACATCATAAAACTCAACGACTAAATACTAAAGACCTTATATTAGTGACTCCGACAGGACTCGAACCTGTAACCTCCTGATTCGTAGTCAGGGACTCTATCCAGTTAAGCTACGGAGCCTTATGATAATACTTTGATTACCAATGATTTATTTCAGAGCTAAATTAGTGAATTTAGGCTCTTTAAAAAATCGAGTGCAAAGATACAAAAAAAGGTGGTGCAATTCAACATGTTTTACTAAATTGGCTCCTTTTTTATCTTCTTCTCTTTAATTGGCATCAAAAGCCCTATTGTTAGATAAAAACTTTCCGTAAAAGAAGTCCTTTCTGCCATTGCTTCAATATTGTATAAACCCAAGTTATATCTAGCTTCTAACACCATCTTTATTCCTTTGGCGATAGTTTTTTCTATATCTATTCCTGCGCTAGCCGCAAGGTCAAACTGTTTTATGTTGGCGGTTTCAAAAGAGATGGGTTCTTGTCGGACTGTTCCTAGTCCTAGTGGATAGGAAATAGATTTAACGTCTACTGCATAAGCGGGTGTTACACCAATCAAAGCATGTACTTGGTAATTTTTTTCTTTCCACAAAATAGTTTTAGCTAATAGTGGCATTTTAATATACAACAGCGCATTATTATAGATGCGTTGTTCCTCTGCTCGATAAACATTTAGAAAAGAACCTTCTGTGGCAATTATAATCTCTGGCTGAATAATGAGTAAATCATTTACCTTCCATTCAAAGGGAATGCCTAATTGTAATCCCGGAAGATAGCCACGTTGTATCAGATCTTCAGCGGTTAAATTAAAGGAAAGATAAGTATTAGAATAACTCACTCCTGCTTTAAAACCAATAAAATGTTGGGCTGTTGTTTGGAAAGCGGGTAGGAGAAAGAGAAGAAGTAATAGTCGGTTTTTCATAGGATAGGACGTTTGATGAATCATTCCTGATTGGATAAACGTTCTATCTTATGAAGAATATATTTATGATTTGTTTTTAACAGTTGATATAGAGAAGTCAGAGGTCAGATTTATGACCTTTAAAGAGCAGAGAATAGAGACAGATTACGTTTAAAAAATGACGAAATTTCGTTATTCTACTAACGAAATACGTCTCTACTCTCTGTTCTCTGCTCTCTGTTCTAAGTATAACAGCGCAGCGATCTTAAAAAATCTATCTCATTAAATTAATATCTCCTGAAATGATCTCAGAAGTACCATCTACTAATGTGACGTCAGCAAAGAAAACATAGACTCCAGTACTAGCCATTTTTCCATTATACTGACCATTCCAGCCAATATCTGTTATAGTAGCACTGCTTTGGGTCTGGAATACTTGATCTCCCCAACGATTGAATATTTGAAGAGAATTTACAGATGCAACGTTGGAGCCGACATATATTTTGAAAAAATCATTAATCCCATCATTATTAGGACTGAATGCGTTTGGTACATATATTTTGTCGGTCTTCGATAAAAAAACGATGATGGTTGCTTCTTTAGAGCAACCAGTATCATCGCTTATTATAAGTGTGTAAGTAGTGGTTTGCGTAGGATTAATAGTAGGATTGGGACAATCGGTACAACTAAGACTAGGGTTTTCTTCCCATTGAAAATTTACGGTAGAAGAAGAACTATAGTCTGCATCTAATTCCATTTCATCCCCCAATTCTAAAATTGTTTGTTCTGGTAGATTCAGAGAAAGACCAGAACCTTTAGATACTTCTACAATGGTACTCGCTGTACATCCATTTTCGTCAGAAGCAGTTATGGTATAGCTTTCGCCAGTTGGCACTTTGAATTGTCGTTGTTGGCTAAATGCTCCGCCATCTATAGAGAATTGTATAGTTCCTTGCCCATTGACTACTTCTTGTATGCTGATCGTTCCTTCTTCTGTCAAATCACACAACTCAGAATCTGTTGCTTCGACAGCAGCTTCAACAGCCATTTCTTCTGGCTCTGTAATAAAAATTGTTTCCGTAAGATCACAAGCACCATTATTAGGATCAGAGATTGTCACCTTATATTCGCCTGGTGCTAAATCAGTTAGGTTACTAGCTGTACTATTTACGCCATTGCCTTCCCATTGGTAAGAATAATTTTCTGGGCTAGTTAAGTTGCTAATCGTTAAAGTACCATCATTTGTACCTTTACAACTGATGTTAGTAGGGGTGATACTTGCATTGATTCCTTCATTAGAAAGGATTAAAGCTTCTTTAACAGAAGTACATCCATTGTTATCAGAGACAGTTACTCTATAAGAATCTGCTTCTAATGCGTCTATGGATTGTGTGTTCATGCCGTTACTCCAGTCATAGGATAAATCACCGGTGAAACCGTCAGGATATTCAATCGTTATTCTTCCATTATTTTCTCCACAAGAAGCGTCCGTAATTGCCAATACAGGATTTAGTAAGTAGGTATTGTCCTCTATATCTCCATCTACAAAAAAAGAATTTCCATTAGCGTCTGTCACTACGGCTCTATAATTTCCTGGAGCGAGATTTTCGATAAGATAAGTTTGAAATACCTCCTCTATTGTTGTACTATCTTTAGCTTGCGTTGTATTATTTGTCCATACTAATTGATAGGGTGGGGTGCCCGTTTGACTAGGATTTAAATTAATGTTCATTGTTCCAGTTGGAGCTGCATTACACAGCGTTCCTTGGTCACTAGCTGGAGTTGCGGTTTCATCTGTAGGATCAATAGGATTAGATTCTTCTTCTTCTTCTTCTTCTTCCATTTCTCCTTCTTCGACATCTTCCTCCTCTATTTCTTCTTCCTCTAGTTCTTCACCAGGACAAGGAGCAGCAGATTGAGAGGTCGTTTCGTAAGAATTTTTTGCTCCTCTGCCGAGAATAGTAATGAGGTTGCCA
>CAKZUM010000511.1 GCA_937921525.1 uncultured Saprospiraceae bacterium | reverse complement strand
GATATTCTATATATAGAAGGGATGCAAAACTATGTTTTAATCCATACCCTTAGCGAAAAGATAATGGCATTAGTTCCCATGAAAAGTGTTTTAGAAATGCTCAATAGTACGGATTTTCTACAAATCCATAAGTCTTATATTATTGCGAAAAGTAAGGTGGAAGCAATTGTGGGGAATCAGATAATGATCAATCAGCAGCATTTACCGATTAGTACTCGAATGCGGAAGGAGGTGTTGGCAGCTTTGACGGGGAATCGTTTACTAAAGAAATAATTTTTTTAAATGGTAAATGGTAAATGGTAAATTTTGAAACGTTGACCCTTTGGCGTTGACATAGTGTCAACATCAAGTGATTTACCATTTAACATTTACCATTTACCATTATTTTTTACTTCAATACTTTTTTAACAGCAGCTGCCGCTTCTTTTAAAAGTGTAGCAGACATTACCTCTAAGCCAGACTCATCAATAATCTTTTTAGCTATATCTGCATTCGTTCCTTGTAGTCTTACAATGATAGGCACATTAATATTACCCATGTTCTTATAAGCATCTACCACTCCATTTGCCACTCTATCACAACGAACGATACCACCAAAGATATTAATTAAAATAGCCTTTACTTTTTTATCTTTCAAAATAATTCTAAAAGCTTGTTCTACTCTCGCAGCATCCGCAGTACCTCCCACATCTAGGAAGTTAGCAGGTTCTCCACCAGATAATTTAATGATGTCCATTGTAGCCATAGCTAGTCCTGCACCATTTACCATACAGCCCACATTACCATCCAACTGCACATAGTTCAAGCCTACTGCTTTTGCTTCTACTTCTGTTGGATCTTCCTCATCTAAATCTCTTAAAGCCGCTAAATCTGGGTGACGGAATAAAGCATTTTCATCCAAAGATACTTTACAATCTACTGCAACGATACGATCATCTCCCGTTTTCAACGTTGGGTTGATTTCAAATAAAGAAGAATCAGAAGAAACAAATGCCTTATATAAATTAGCAATGAACTTCGTCATGTTCTTCATAGCCGTACCACTCAATCCTAAATTAAAAGCAATCTTTCTAGTCTGAAAGCTTTGTAGACCCAAAGTAGGATCAATATACTCTTTATGCACCAAGTGAGGCGTTACCTCTGCTACATGCTCAATGTCCATCCCCCCTTCTGTAGAGTAAATGATAACATTTTGCTTACGGCCTCTATCCATTAAAATAGATACATAAAACTCCTTACACGCATCAAAATCAGGTGCGTAAGAATCTTGTGCAATTAATATTTTTCTAACCAGTTTACCTTCTCCGTCCATTCCTCCCGGCGTCTGAGGCGTCTTTAACATCATACCAAGAATATCAGTAGCATACTGTTTTACTTCCTTCGCATTTTTACCAATTTTCACACCTCCACCTTTTCCACGACCACCCGCATGGATTTGTGCTTTTACAACTCCCCATTTTGTACCCGTCTCTTTTTGTAATTGTTTAAATGCTTTTACCGCACCAGAAACAGAGGTCGCCACAATACCTTCTTGAATCGGTACACCAAAACTTTTTAATAATTCCTTTCCTTGATATTCGTGTAAATTCATCTTTATTTAATATTTGATGTTAGGATCGATTTTAAAAGTCGCAAAGATAAGTTTTTATACGCAGTGCTGCCAAGACTAGTTGGGTTCAATACTACTTAATCATAAGTTTTTTTTGTAATTTTAAAATAAGTAATAACGGGTACTTCAATGATAAGAGATAAATAGTATACTTGATCCTTTCGTTATCAAGACTTTTACAGCTTTATTTAACGCATTCTCTATTTAAATAACAGAACAAGTTCTGTTAAAATTCGTAGCATTGACTACTTCAAATAATCACTCAATTCTTCAACATTCAATAAAGAATATGAATTCTATTAAATATTTACTAGTTTCTTTAACCATGCTACTAATGGTAGCTTGCGGTGGTGATGCGGATACTTCAAATAATACCTCGGCAGTTGCACCTCCAGCAGCTAATTCGCCTATTATTCCGCCACCAAGTGATGCAAATACAGCGACTCCCCCTCCACCAACGGCAGAACCTCCACAAAACGCGGTGGGTGTATGGCATTATACCTGTCCAAATGGCCATGAAGGAGGAGCAGGAGAAGGAGTACCTTGTGCAACTTGTGGTACCACATTAGTCCATAATTCAGTCTATCATGAAACAGGTGATGGAGCAGTAGATCCTGCGGCAGCAGCGGCTACTCCTGCTGTTACGGACGCAACTATTCCTCCAGTTACAAACGCAGCTGATCCCGCAGCAACTACTGCTGAACCTCCTCAAAATGCAGCAGGGGTATGGCATTATACCTGCTCGAATGGTTGTGCAGGTGGTGCAGGTAGTGCCGTAGCTTGTGCTACTTGTGGCAATACTTTAGCACATAACCAAGCCTATCATGGCGGTGCAGCCACTCCTGCTACACCAGGTGCACCAGCACCAGTAGCAACAACACCTGGTGGCACACCTATGACTATGTTTGCAGACCCTACGAAACAACCTGTTAATACAACAATGGGTGCAGCTCCTATTCAACCAGCAGCAGCTCCAGAGCCTGCCCAAAATGCAGCAGGCGTATGGCATTATACTTGTTCGAATGGCTGTGCAGGTGGTGGCGGTGGTGCTACTCCATGTACAACTTGTGGAACTTTATTGGTGCATAATCAGGCATACCATTAGACAAGAGTAGAGAATAGAGAGCAGAGAGCAGAGATATATTTCGTTTAAAAAATTAGGGCAAACGAAAAGTCAAAACCGTAATATGTAATTCATTGGAAAATGTTTGGGTCGATGGTTGAAGTTTGTAACTTCAACCTAATATTTTGAAAGTTTGTAACTTTCTTCCACTAATACCTATTATAAAAACGACTTTTCGTTCGCCCTATTGAACGAATACAAAAATGCTCAAATTGCCGCAAAATACCTATACTACCCTAAAAGGTATAAATTAAAAAAAAATTCATTAAAAAAAGTGACTTTACAGCCCGTTGGTATAGAATTTGAACATAAGAAAACACCTACCCACTTATTTATTATCCATTCCCTATAAGATAATAAATTATCTTCCCAATACCTGTTCCTCCAACTCCTCGAAATCACCCCTTTACTATTATTTAATCTATTGGAGATTAAGGGCATTTACAATTCCATGTAACTTTATAACGACCTCCCTTTGATGATCTTTCTAAGGCAATTCGCTATATCAACATAGTTGATAGGCTACCTATATATAAAACTATTACGAACATTACAAACCACTTACACCTAGAAGATTATGTTATCTAGTAACACAAAACACCTTTTAAAGAGAAAAACTTATTTGCTTTTTCTTTCCCTTTTCGCTATGTCTAATATGGGCTACAGCAACAACAATCCTACGAATCCGATTACAAAAAAAAATATTTTTGAGACGAATGATCACGTAATAGTGGTCAGAAATAATTCGGTCATTTTCGATTATCTTCAAACAGAAGAAGATATCGAAAGCCCCGTACAACTTCGAGTAATTAAACAACCTAAATTTGGAGACGTGACCTTAAATGAAGATCAAACATTTAAGTACGCCCCACTCCATAATTTATGTGAAAAAAATGATGCGTTCGTTTATGAAATGACGGTTGGAGAACATGTCACGCAAGTAAACGTTTCCATCGACATCCTATGCGAGTCGATCACTTTTATGAGTGGTACGTCAAGCAACGAAAAGGCTGGTAAATTGAAGAATTTCACTATCCTTGGCGTAGAAAATTATCCTGACAATTCTTTGTATGTTTTTAACGGCAAAGGTTTGGAGATTTTTCAAAAAGATAGCTATTCCAACGATTGGAATGGGCTTGTAAACAAAAAAGAAAATCCAGCGCAATCTGGAATTTATTACTATGTTTTTAATGATGGAGGTGGCACGTATTATTCGGGCTACCTTAATATCAAGTAAATTGAATGAGATAAACTCGAAGCCGAAGTGTACACTTCGGCTTTTTTTTTGATTATTCGACAAGTTCATCTACGTAGTTGATACTAATTTTACCACAAATTTGTAAATTGAATAGTTTTGTAAAGTTAGCCCTTGCTGCGTTCCACGTAATGCTGGTTAGGATTTTTAATCCGACACCCTATATTTGTCTCGCTTCCAGCGAATAAAGACAATATATTTCAAGGCAATATATATCCCACCTCACTCAATGGAGGAATCACCTCAATCTCCAATAATCCTTCACCAATTTCATAATTGCTTGCATTAGAATACAGATAATGCGCAGGATCTGCCACTAACTTAGCCCTAACTGGATTCCAATGTACATACGCTAACTTTTGCTCAATCACACGCGGACTCCATAACGCTATAAGGTGATTGTCCTTTTGCCAAAATTGAAAGGTGCGATTATGCTGTCCGCTTTTAGCAAAATATCGAAAGAGGTATTGATCCATTCTCTGCGGCTTTCTCCTATTTGCACATCTTGAATGATTTTGTGAATTTGCTTGGCGGTAAATTAGCTAGCCGTTATATTTTTAATAAATCAGATTATAGCATGAAAAAGAGCCTCTTAATTAGTTTCTTTTATTAGAATTTTTCTTTACATTTGCCAACATTATGGCAAGTTGAATATAATCAAATATATAAAATGGCAACTTTTGGAGAATTCTTGAGAATAGAAAGGAAGAGTATAGGCTTAAACCAAAGTGAGTTTGGATATAAGTTAGATATCATTATGACAGATGTCAGTAAAATTGAAAATGGTCGGAAAAAATTTCCGTTTGAAAAACTAAAACAACTTGCCATTTTTTTGAACAAAGACTATACTGAAATTAAAAACTTATATGTCGCAGAGAGATTAGTCCAAGTAGTTCATAAATATAATTGTCAAGATACTGTTTTTGCAATTGCTGCAAATCAATCGAAATATATTAAAAGTAAACAAGCTAGGCAAGGGATACTAAAATTCTAATCGCAAATTATTATTCAGAAAAATTCCTTTGCGGCAGCCCTTAAATAAACATTGTATAGTAAAATATTAAAAACATACATAAAAAACAATAATGTCAAAATCGTTACCAAAGCACCGATACGAAGTTATAGACTTATTTTGCGGAATAGGAGGGCTGACTCGTGGCTTTAAGAATTTAGGATTTAATACAATAGCAGGTTACGATATTGATAATACCTGTAGATTTGCATATGAATATAATAATGACACTCCATTTATAGAAAAAGATATAAAAGAAATCCAAGTTGAAGATTTAAAGCGACAGTATTCAAAAGATGCTATAAAAATTTTAGTAGGCTGTGCACCGTGTCAACCATTTTCAAACTATTCCCATAAAACAGGTAGTAAGAATGAGAAGTGGCAACTATTATATCAATTTGGAAAATTAGTCGAAGGTCTTCAACCCGAAATTGTTTCTATGGAAAACGTGCCCGGATTACCTAAATTTGGAAAAGGTAAAGTTTATAAAGATTTCAGAAAATTATTGATAGATAATGATTACAAAGTTTCCGAAACAGTTGTTAATTGCCCTGATTATGGTATACCACAATACAGAAAGCGATTTGTATTATTAGCATCAAAATTAGGAACTATTAATTTAATTCCAAAAACACGTAATGCTGATAACTATGAAACAGTAGCAGACACGATTAAAGATTTGGAACCTCTGAAACACGGAGAAAAATCACAAAGAGACCCTATTCATCGTGCGAATAGACTATCAGATAAAAATTTTAAAAGAATTAAACAATCTAAACCCGGAGGAACTTGGCGAGATTGGGATGAAGATTTAGTACTAGAATGTCATAAAAAAAATAGCGGAAAAACTTATGTAAGTGTTTATGGGCGAATGGAATGGGACAAGCCAGCACCAACAATGACGACTCATTGTGTTGGCATTGGTAATGGTCGCTTTGGACATCCTGAACAAGATAGAGCAATTTCTTTAAGAGAGGCTGCTTTATTTCAGACTTTTCCTTTTGATTATCAGTTTGTAAAAGAAGGAGAAACATTTACTGTAAAAACAATTTCCACACATATAGGTAATGCCGTTCCTCCTCGTTTAGGAGAGGTAATTGCTGAAAGTATAGAAGTACATCTAGAACAACAACAAATGAATTAATATGGCATCTATATCAGATGAAAGAAGGGCATTTATTGAACAGGAGATTATTGAATTTTCGAGGCAATATAAATATGACAGACAAGATTTTCCAATAGAAGTAGTTATTGGAAAATACGCTCCAAAAAATAAAGAAGACGAACAAACATTATTTATACCCGATTATCAAAGAGCTTTAGTTTGGAAAACAGAAATGCAATCACGGTTTATAGAGTCTCTTTTTTTAGGTGTCCCTATTCCTCCTATTTTTGTTTCCGTAATAGATTCAGATGGAAGGTTAGAAATAATTGATGGTTCACAAAGAATCAGAACTATATCTAAATTTGTTTCAGGTAAGCTAAAATTAAAAAATTTAGAGAATTTAAAATCTTTGAATAGTATTAAATTTAAAGATTTATCCACAACTAGACAACGTAAATTCAAGCTTATAACTATTCGCTTTAATGTAATTACAGAAGAGGCAGATTTAGCAGTACGTGCAGACATATTTGATAGATTGAATTCTACGGGGGAAAAGTTAACGCCAAGTCAAATCAGAAAAGGAGCATTTACAAGTAGTACTTTCTATCAGTTCATCTTAGACATGTCTGAAATTCCGAACGCTTTTAAAGATTTGCCGAATAAAAAACTAATCGCAGGAGAGGCAGCGGAATTAACACTAAGATTTTTTGTTTATGCGGATATATATAAGGAGCATGTGCACGCTGTAGGTATGTTTTTGAATAGATATATACAGAAAAAAAGTGATGATTTTGACCGAGTGCAATTAACCTCCGAATTCAAAAAAATGCTAGCGTTCGTTGAAGAATATTTTCCTAGTGGATTTAACAAGACTCCTACCAGTAAGGCTATTCCACGAGTTAGATTTGAAGCTATTGCGGTTGGAAGTCATTTGGCATTAAAGGAAAAGCCCGATTTAGTTCCTACTTTTATGAGATGGCTAGATTCTAAAGAATTTAAAAAAGAAACTACCTCAGATGCGAGTAATAATCAAGGAAGATTAGCAAGTCGGATTGAATTTGTTAGAGATTGTTTACTAGGTAAAATAAAAGAAAAAGATTTAACTTATTAATTAATGATATGATTGATGCACTCAATGATTTTAATGATACGAAAAATGAAATCAACAAATACTTTGATTTTTTAGAAAAAGTTAATGACTTAAGTATTGGAATTCCTCATATTCACTATCCAATTAATCCATCTATACCAAGCTATAGAATTGAAGAAGACGTTTCCAAAATACTAAAAGCGAACGCCTTTCTAATGCTATACAACTTAATAGAGGCAACTATTAAAAACGGCATTTGGGAATTATTAACTAAAATTGAAAGAGAAGAAATACCCTATCAAAATTTAAAAGTAGAACTGAAAAATATTTGGTTAGACAGAAAATTGCAAATTGAATTCAAAACTAAAGATGATACTATTGTAAAACAATTGTATAAAGTTATAGAAAGTGTGTTAAACGATAATTTACTTTTTTACACCGATAAAAGGAAAATTAAATTTGAAAGTGGCAATTTGAGTGTATCTACGATTCAAGAAACAGCTAAGAGGTACGGATTTAATGTCGTTGATATATCACACAATGAGGAAGAAGAGGCATTTAAGAATATTAAAAAAGAACGAAATAATTTAGCACATGGAGATAGAACATTTTCGAGTTGTGGAAACAATTATGCTTTTGATGATTTAAAAATGTATAAGCAACGTGTATTTGATTACTTGGAGCGTGTACTTCAAAGTATAGAAGCTTTGATGAACACACGGGGTTATATTAAACAAAACTTACATTAAAGACATTACCTAGTTTTCTCATCCAACCTAGCTTGAATTTCCAAAAACTATACTTTATAAAAATAGAATTAAGGAATAAAAGAAACACCACCAATTAATTCAACCCTTGAAAATACGCCCTAACATCCCGATAAAAAGCAATTTCCTCCTTAGTACTAACAGTAGTACCCCTAATTGAAAATTGGGCGACAATATAGTTTTCTTTTTTGTTGACATAAAGATAATATCCAGATGAACCCCGTGCAATGTAAGCGTACGGTAGAATACATCCTTGCACCTTCCATCATCTGCTCATAATTTTGTAAAAAAAACATAAAACTCAAGAAGAAATGAAGGCGATACTTTAATCCTACCATAATCATGAAGGTACGCAAAAAGATTTTTGTGTATCCTGCCGCACTCCACGTATTGCTGGTCAGGACTTATAGTCCGAAACCTACTATTTCTCTCGCTTCCAGCGAATAAAAATAATCTATTAATATCAATAGTTCGGTAACTTTTTAAGACACATTTAAACTTTATTTTAAATATGATGTAATCCCTTGTTTTTCAAGTAACTGATAATCAATTCTTTAAAAAATGCTTGTAGTAACTTAAATTTTGAATTTAATTAAATCCAACTCTCTACTTTGACCAAAGTTGAATTTAAATACTTTTCGCTTTTCTAAATGCTTGATTTTCAGTAGTTGTGATTCTCAAAATATTACCGAAGTATTGAATATGATAGTGTCCTATTCGCTGGAAGCGAGATATATAATTGGATTGATTGATATTGGCGTATTAGTAGATTCTGTTTTATTCGCTGGAAGCGAGACAAATAGTAGGTGTCGAATTATAAATTCTTACCAGCACGTGGGGCAGCAGGAGTGAGCAACACGTGATGTGCTAGCAGGTGAGAATGTGGTTGATTTTGATTTAGAAATATTGAGTGTGAGGGAGGCTTACAAAAATTATAGTTTCATTTTGTTGGGGTCTTGTCTAGTATCGAAAACTTCTACTATATAAATATTTGGTGGTTCTACAGTATAAATGATTTTATAATTTCCTGTTACGATAAATCTATATTCTTTATCTAAATCCTTTGTAGTCTCTTCTATTGTACCCAGGTAGGGTTGCTTTTTCAGAAGTTTCGCTCTTGTAACAATATTTAATCTAAGTTTTTGACCTACTTTTGTTAATCCTTTATTTTTATAGTAATGATAAATCTTTCTTATTCGTTTTTTAGCAAAATCAGTTATTACTACATTCATTATTAGTCCCAATTTTCTGTTAAAACGGAATCTATATCGCTTATTCTGCCTTTTACTATCTCTTTTTCAGATTGTTTTATATTATTAATTAATTGTTCTTTAGTCATTGGAGGGAATGCTTCATCATAATCTGATGTATCATTTTGCTCTTTTAAAGCTATGAATTTTTTAATAGTAGCGGTATCTTGTAATTTGACTAACCACTCCAATAATTTTAATTTTTCTATGTAAATATTATTCTCAGCCATAGCATTGATTTGTGTAGTTTAAGAAGATAATATCTAATAAAAGTAGTAATAAAAAATGAAATTAACAATTGTTAGTTTTTGCCTTCATCTTATTTTTAATTTCAAAATCCATTTACTGGTAACCCTATTAGTTTTTTTCTTGACTACAATATTTCCGCAATTCATAGCAATGAATAGGTGTTGTTAAGTGGTGGGCAAACCTGTTGTACCCTGCTGTACTCCACGTATCGTGCTGGTTAGGTTGTATTTTACCACATAGGTACATAGGTCACATAGTGTGTCATATGCTATGTGACCTATGTACCTATGTGGTAAAATTGTCAACTACTTTTGTGGTTTAGATAAACTTGTCGATTATTCCCTAACTAATCTTACTCCATGCCTTAAACCGTTTCCCTTGCGTCTCCATATAATTCTTCAAACGAATATTAATCGGTTTGGACAAAGTAGGATCTTGATCCAATATACGAGCGGCTATTTCTCTGGCTACTTGTAAGATGCGTTGGTCCTTGGCTAAGTCGGCGATTCTAAAATTAAGAATACCACTCTGCTGCGTACCTTCGATATTACCGGGGCCACGTAGTTTTAAATCCGCTTCCGCAATCTCGAAACCATTGTTAGTTCGCACCATTGTTTGAATGCGTTCTCTGGACTCTGGACTGAGCTTGTATCCAGACATCAAAATACAATAGGATTGATCGGCACCCCGCCCTACTCTACCTCTTAATTGATGCAGTTGCGATAAGCCGAATCGCTCCGTATTTTCGATAATCATCACAGAGGCATTCGGTACGTTTACGCCAACTTCTATCACCGTTGTGGCCACCATAATTTGCGTCTCTCCTTTTACAAAACGTTGCATTTCAAAATCCTTATCCGCAGGTTTCATCTTGCCGTGGACGATACTAATTTGAAATTCTGGTTTTGGAAATTCCCGTTCAACAGAGACATAGCCTTCCATTAAACTTTGAAGATCTAAAGTCTCTGATTCTTCTATCAAGGGATAGACGATATATATCTGCCGACCTAAGGCAATTTGTTCTTTCATAAAACCAAATACCCGCAGTCGATGACTTTCCATTTTATGAGTGGTTTCGATTTCTTTTCTACCCGGTGGTAATTCGTCGATGACAGAGACATCCAAATCTCCATACAAGGTCATGGCTAAAGTACGAGGAATGGGGGTGGCGGTCATGACTAATACATGAGGTGGGCAAGGGGCGTTTTTGCGCCAAAGCTTGGCGCGTTGTTTTACACCAAAGCGATGTTGTTCATCGGTGATAGCAATACCTAAGTTTTTAAATTCTACCCAGTCTTCAATCAAGGCATGAGTGCCTATTAATATGTGAATATTTCCTAGTTTCAATTCTTCTAATATCGCCTGACGTTTTTTACCTTTAATACTACCTGATAAAAAACCTACGGTAATATCCATTCCTTCCACATATTCGCTAATGCCTTGATAGTGCTGTTGCGCTAAAATTTCCGTAGGTGCCATCAAGCAGGCTTGGCAGCCGTTGTCTAATGCCATTAGCATACACATCAAGCCAACGATGGTTTTGCCACTTCCCACATCCCCTTGAAGTAGGCGATTGAGCTGTGCACCCGAACCTAAGTCTTGTCGTATTTCTTTGAGGACTCTTTTTTGTGCCCCTGTTAATTCAAACGGTAATTTATTGTTATAAAAACCTAAAAAATGATCGCCTATTTTAGTAAATGGAATACCTTTAATCGAGTCCTTTCTATTTCGCCTCAATTTCAATAAGCGCAGTTGAAGAAAAAACAACTCTTCAAATTTTAAGCGTTTCTGTGCCCGCTCTAAATCCTTTTTTACTTTTGGAAAATGAATATTTACAATAGCTTCATTTCTAGCAGGCAAGTTTAATTTCTCAATTAGATAAGGCGGCAAGTTTTCTGGTATATCGACCACTTGGATTTTTTCAAATAAAGTTTTGATTAACTTTCTCCTTGCTTTGACGTCTACACCTCGCTTATTTAATATTTCCGTGCTAGAATAAACGGGTGTGAAAGTCGATGCCTCTTTTACACCTGCCTCAGTAATCGGTTCTATTTCTGGATGTGGAATACTTATTTTTCCATTGAAGCTATTGATTCGACCATAGACTAAATACTCTACCCCCAATTCCAATTTCTTTTCAATCCAAGTTGCCCCTTGAAACCAGACCAGTTCCATGACTCCTGTATCATCCCGAAATCTTACGACCAGTCTTTTTTTCCGTCCCTCCCCTTTCATATCCATTCTACGTACCGTACCTCTTAATTGTACCATGTCCGACTGATCTGTTAAGTCCCTGATCTTATGAAACTTCGTTCTATCCTCATAGCGAAACGGAAAACTGAGTAATAAATCCCCACAAGTAAAGATGCTCAATTCTTTTTTTAATAACGCCGCTTTCTTCGGCCCTACACCTTTTAAATACTCAATAGGTTGTTCTAATATATTACTGCTGCGCATTTAATTTATTTTTTATAAAAGGGCTATTGACTAACATATTTGTATTTTGTATATTTGTATCAGCTTTTTAAGCTACACTATGATTTTTAACCAATTGTGATTATTTTGGAACAGCCATTAGGAATGCGGTGGAAATAAATGTGCGTTCTTGAGGCAGTAATTTTTTCTTCTGAGGATGCTTTGAAAACCGCACATAGCTTAGCTACGTAAGGATTTTCAAAGTATCCTCAGAAGGAAAAAGAACTAGTCAAGAATGTATAGTTATTTCTACCGCACTCCTTAGCTATTCCAAAATATTCATCAGACATTTACAACACTATGTTACTCAAACAAACACTTTCCTTTAAAAGGAACAGTCCCTTGTATGTGCCTCGGGCAACAAGCTGTACTGTTTACGAACCGCCTCTTCCCAGTTTATTTATTTTATCAAGACCATGAAGTTTCAATAACGAAATATCCTTATTGAAGCACCGCTAAAATGTACAAAATCTATACGATTTTACAGGTAATGTCAATACAATAATTTTTATTTTAATATTTAAAATAATTAATATATTGGCGTGATTTTTGTTGTAATATTACTTATTCTACGAGGTAACATTACTAGTTTTGGGGCATTTGAGTCAATTTTCTCACAAAATGCCCTAAAAACACAGAAAATTGAAGAAATAATAAAAATTAATTTTATTAAACCTCTACTGTTTTCAGCGAAATTCTAGTACTTATAGCCTAAACAATCTGATAGTACCGAATCAGCTTGTTTATAACGGACATTGAGAAAATCTGGAGCCTATCCACTCTTGATTTTCCTACCAAACAACCACCGTAATTAGAGAATGAAGGTCAAACCATAGCTTTGTTAATCTCTCATAAAAAAATTTGCTATTGGGTTTTCCTTCCTACGTTACATCGTAATTTTTGAGCATCTCTCTATGATGCATTTGTTTCTTGTGGTTGAATTCTAAAGTCAATCCCACAAACCGATTCTAGAATTAGAACAGCTATCAAGAAACTTAGTTTTTTATCCTGTAAGTATTAACCACTTTGCAACCCTCTTGTTTAGTAACGGTCATTGAATCAATTTATCCGATTTTTTCAATAGTTGCCAAACATTGTGATAGCGGTGTATACTCCAACGGATGCTAGACAACACCTTTTTTTTACAATCTAATCTCTACCCATGACGCATCTTTACAATGATGACTCTACTCCTATTGTATCTACATCTTCCTCCTTTCAAAAGGATCAATTAGGCTTATTTTTTATTGGTCTAATCGCATTTTTGGGATTAGGATATGCTCTTTACAATCCAGTCCACCTCCAAAGCGATAATTATCCAGCGGACGATGCACAAATCTTCGTTTCTCCTGCTAGTTTAAATTCCGAGAAACTAACTTATGATTTGCTAGATACTCGTACCTCATCTATGGATACGCAAATCGCTACCGATTCTAAAAATTAATCCAGTTAATAGTAAATAGAGGTCAGATGTCAGACCATTGCATTGTCAGTACTCAGACCAGTCCGACTGCCATCAGGCGAGCGGGTTTATGGTGTTGACATGTTATTGACAAAGTATCTTGACTTCTACAAATAAGGCTATTGCTAGCTACTATTTTGTTGATACTTTAATATAAGAGACCGTTGGTTTGGTAAGGAATGATTCATTAGTAAATGTTGTTTTTATACGCAGTTATTTTTTCTTTATGCAAGGCGAAAAACGTAGGCGATGCCTAACATCGACGAGGCTTTTCAACGAAGCAGAAAGGAAAAAGAACAAGTAGAAAAATTTACATTTATTATTGAACCATTCCTGTAATACCTCCTTCAAAAAAAATACTCAACATATTAAGTTACCTACATTTTAGAGCAAGCGCAGCTACCCATATTGAGAATACGAATTGTAGCTGGTTGTAATAGACCAACTGCAAACTATAAAAAATAGCAAGCTTTTCTGTTTACACCACTTGCTATCCCTTACACTATCTTTGTAACACTATTTTACAATCTTTTAGAAACACTATTTTTACAACACATTTTTGGGAAGCCCATTGTCGCATCGTGACAATGGGCTTTTTTTAAAACAAAGAAGTACTTTCTTTGTTGAATACCCCATGAAAACTACGATTAACCTACTCTTCCCACATCAGTTATTTAAGTCAAATCCTCTGCTCGAAAATGGCTTTCCAGTATACCTAGTAGAAGAATATTTATTCTTTAAACAATATTCTTTTCATCAACAGAAGATCGCTTATCATCGAGCGACGATGCAATTTTATAAAGATTACTTAATCGAGCAAAAAATAGAAGTACATTATATAGAAGCGACACAGGATATAGCAGACGTACGCAAACTAGTTCCCTATTTAAAAGAGAAGGGCGTTCAAACCATTCACTATTTAGACCCTACTGATAATTGGCTCAACAAACGACTACAGGCGGGGGCGAAGCAGGCAGGTATTCAATTAGTGCAATATGACAATCCCCTGTTTCTAAATACTGTTCCAGACTTGACTGCTTTTTTTAAAGATAAAAAGAAGTTTTTCCATACTAAGTTTTATATCCACCAACGACAACAAAGAAATATTTTATTAGATACGGCAGGTAAGCCTATTGGTGGGAAATGGTCTTTTGATACCGACAATCGAAAAAAATATCCTAGAGGAAAAACACCACCTGCTGTCCAATTTCCAAAAACGAATCCTTATTACGAGGAAGCAGTAGCATATACCCAAGAACATTTTAGTACGCATTATGGTACGCTTTCCGAACAACCGCTCTACCCCATTACCTATGAGGATAGTCGTTTATGGTTACAGCAATTTTTAGAAACTCGCTTTTGGGAATTTGGTCCTTATGAAGATGCAATCGTAGCAGAAGCTTCTATTTTAAATCATAGCGTCCTTACTCCCATGCTCAATATTGGCTTGCTGACACCACAAGAAATAATAGATACTACTTTGGCCTATGCTGAAAAAGAAGACGTACCGCTCAACTCCGTAGAAGGTTTTATTCGACAAATAATTGGCTGGCGAGA
>CAKZUM010000510.1 GCA_937921525.1 uncultured Saprospiraceae bacterium | reverse complement strand
ACTACCTGCACTTATACTTATATTTTGATCTAAATCTAAATCAGTCAGATAAGCTCCACTACTATTCAATAGTTGTAGGACTAAATTACCATTCCATCCCCCGTTACCATTATTTTTTACTTCTACGGAAACAGCCATACTTCCCCCTTTCGTTGGAGAACTTGGACTAATACTAATAGCACTATTGAGATCAAGGGAAGGGGTAGTTGCTTGTGCAGTAATTTTTACTGGATCTGTATAATATCTAAGACCATTCGAAGAAATGAAAATGCAATAGATAGATACTGTCCCAGAATTATGATTAAAAAATATAGGAAATCTGTCAAATCTAGAGTTTTGCGAGATTTGTCTACTATCGATAAGGCCTCCGCATATACTGTTTTCTCTAATTTGTAAAGTCCCACTTGTTGAAAAAGTGGTATTATCACATTTACCAAAAATCAAATCGCCTCGATTTCCACTAAAGTTTTCTATTCCTATCCTTATAGTATTACCTATATAAGTATTATTTGAACAAGATTTGTTTACAGAAGGGCAGGTTTGAAAATCTCCAGCATCTGGATTTGTAGTATAGGTAGTCTGGGCATTTAAACTTATAAATTGAAATGCCAACAATACTATGAATAAATTGGTGAATTTTACAATCATAAGATAATTTTACTAGGGTTTGAAATAATTCAATTGAAAGAAGAAAGTACTTGAAATAATATTTTTTGATGTAGTAGGATTTTGGGACTACATTTTAAAGTTGGATTGTTTGTCATGCTCTTATAGCGTTTTGATACAAATCAACAAAGCAATTCCATCCTATAATGGTGTTCTTTTGGAAATTGTTAATTCCGATTATCGAAGAAAGAAGTAAATCTTTGGTGGTGAGTGTCTAAAAAAAAATCATTTGGTTTAATGGGGAAATTAGTTATAGGTATATTATAATGGGTATAAAAGAAATGATAATCAACATTTTACTCGCAAAAACTAACTATACCTTATCATTTCTCCATATAATTTCTTTCCTTTACAAAACAAAAATAGGATATATGAAAATAGGTGATTCGGACAACTTAACTATTTTCTGTTTTCTGTATAAATAGTTTTTATAATTTTTTGATACACAATTAATTGATATTCAATTAATTAAAATTAGACATAAAAACGAAAAACTGGGACTGCATGAGCCACCCAAATTTTTTTCAATTAATAAATATTTTTTCTGAACAGGAAATTATAGGGCTTCAAGAGTATATAGATACCTCGTTGGTGAAAGATGGATGTGGGATGCAACTCCTCCTAAAAGAAGTTTTAATTTTATTGAAAAAGAAGTCATTAGAGGATCATTGGAAAGAAGTATTGGGGAAAAAACTTTATCCTAAGACGACCAATTGTATAGAGAAGTTAGACAAGAAAATGTCTGCCTTAAAAAAATATGCGGAACAATATTTAGTCATCTGTCATCTTCAAAAAAATCCGCATACGACCAAACCATTATTACTAGAATTATTACAACAACGATCAGCAGATAAGCCCTACTTTAATGTATTTGCAGAAAGAGAAAATTATCTCCATCAAGGGGTAAAGGATATTCATTATTATCAACAACTTTTTTTATTACACCATCAATTACATCTTCATCCCAAATTACCCGCTTTCTCTCAGAAAGATATTCATGCTGAGCAGGTAATGAATGCATTGGATGCGTCTTTTGTATTGGCAAAGCTTCGTTATAGTTGTGAGTTGTATGCGAAAGCTACTGTGTATAATAAGAGATCAAACATCCAGCTCTTGGATGAGGCACAAAAGTTGGCTGTTTCTGATTGGGGGGCGATCAATCCACTATTTAAAATTTATAGTCAATTATTACACTTTCATCAAAGCTCTACTGATTATGTCTGCGGGTTTGGAGAGTTGATTCAATTAATAATAAAACATCTTGGATCTATCAGTAAAGATGAGCAAATATTCCTCTTTTTTAATCTACTTAACTTAGCCTCATGGCGCAAGCGAGCGCATGTATTTGGATTTGATAAAATACTTTATGACTTGTATGCTGTAGGGGAAGAGTATGATTTATTTTTACAAAACAAGGTTTTTATTGATACGCTTTTTATCAATATAATTATTAGTAAAGGGGCGTTTAATGAAATAGAGGAAGCCAAGGCTTTTATAGATCGATACGCTGATTATTTAACTTGTGAGGTGCGAGAAGTAGCTATTTGTTTAAGTGAGAGTTACTTACATTTTTTTCAAGAAGAGTATCAGGAAGCTATTGTTTTATTAAC
Organism: uncultured Saprospiraceae bacterium; assembly: GCA_937921525.1. Taxonomy (GTDB): domain Bacteria; phylum Bacteroidota; class Bacteroidia; order Chitinophagales; family Saprospiraceae; genus JAFMDF01. Next base: position 15,896 of record CAKZUM010000510.1, on the reverse strand, counting down.
TGGATTTACAAGTTTTAAAGACACCTATTATAATCGTTCTACAATTTTGTTAATTAGTTGTTATGTAGGTTTGTATCATCAGCAAGGATCAAAGCCTAACGAGTTGGACAAAGTTCTTTCTAATTTTCAAAGACACTTAAGTCGTCTTTCTAACAAAAATACAATAAATGCCGACCGACTGAAAAGCTATAAGCATTTTATTAAATTAGTCAAAGGGATTAATATGTATATACTTAGATATGCTGGGATGTGGGGAATAGAAGCAGTGCAAAAAAAGAAACTGCTAGATAAGTTAAACAAGCTACAGCCAATTGTTAATTATGATTGGTTGTATAAGATGATTACTCAATTGTGATTAGTAACGACGAAAGAATAGAGGTAGATGCGGAAGTTATTGTTTTGTCGTTACTTAGTTATAAAAAAATCACCATCGAAGAAATCTTCTTCGATGGTGATTTTAAGGAATCACTAGTTGATTTTAAATTAGATTCTATAAATCAACATAATCAAGTGTAATGATTTTTTGATCGAGATTACTTACAGCTATAAATTCCATTATTAGAAGTTTTTGAGCATAGCAAGCTCTATGATAAACTTGTTAGTAAGCTTATCTTATAGGCTATGCATTTGGTGAAAAAAAAGGATTACAAAAACTTCCTGCGCAGGAATTGGACCGCCTCTAATAGAGGTAGTATGTAGTGTTATCTGTTAGCGAAATGCAGATCGAACACTATTTTTGACAGCAGCATAAATTGATTTTAGTATGAATTCAATATTGTACTAAATTTATTTAGTGTAGTCTGTCATATCTATATTGTTTATTTTTAGGATTGTTATCATTAAAAAATATTTATTTTTAATAAAATTAGTATAAAACAATATTTGGGCGGCCAATTTATTCATCGTGTGGCTTGATCGGACTACTGCAAGTGGAATGTCTTCAACTTATGGGCAGGATCGAGTTTAAATTTACTGGATAACGGGAAGTTATCCAGTAAAACGGAGCTTTCCATCCTGTATTAGATGATTTCTAACAAAATATTTCCACTAAGTTGACCACATTCTACTGAAAGTGATCCGATCAATTTCAAAAAAATGCCACTGAATTGTTTTATACTCAATAAAAATCAATTACCTCATTAACATTTTACTAAACTATTCCCATATATGGATGAAGAATTAATAGATAGGCTGAGAAGAAATGATTCTAAAGCATATGAGTATGTTTACCGAAATTGTTTTCTTAGGAGTCAAATTACATCATACATAATAGTGGTACTATTCAGGATGCATAAGATTCTTTTCAGCAAGCTATAGTCATTTTTATGAATAAGATTCGATGCAATCCTGACATAGAGTTATTCGATAAAAAATATAATAAGGAACTAAGTGAAATAGAAGAAAAAGTCTTTGATAAGCGTCTGGATGATGATTAAGTGTTTAGGGTAGAGTTTGATAACTATATGGAGATGGTTGACGCCATACATTATGGAGCAGCAGAGACGACAAAAAATGAATTAGAGGACATTAGACAAAAATTACAAGCGGAAGGTTTTTTGCAGATATGGAGGAAGGGCAAAAAAAACTGCTAAGGATAGTTCTGTTAAACAAGAATCAAGTCAACAGGAAAAGACAGTAATAAAAACCGACCTTGGTTATTAGGTGTAGCGAGGAGGAGACTGTTCAATAAATTCTGTCATTTTTGAAGGTCTTATAAAGTTATACCTTCTTAGACAGAATTTATTTTACACCCTCATAGCTTTTGGCGAAAATTAGTTATTTAAAAATTATTTCTGAACATATTGTAAAATAAGCAATTTAAAATCTAAGAACACGTTCTGCTCGGTCAACAATTGGGCGGGAGGCCTGACAAAAATACCGGAGATGTGGGAATATATTCCCGAGCCCGAAGGGACGGGCAGGCTTTTGTATAGGGTTTTTGGTTCTTTTTTGCCAATGCAAAAGACACAAAAAAGGAGACAATAAATATTTATTATCTCCTTTTTTGTGTTTAGAAAACTTCTTCTAATTCCCTTTCAAAGAATTGAAATACTCCTCTACCAAAATCTTATAGTACGGACGTAAGGAAGGCGAAACCGACTTATATAGATCAATCTCTGCCTCTCGCTCTTTTAGGTACTCTTCTAGAGACGGCGGCATTTTTCGTTCCTTTTCTCTGCCGCTTTCCGCCTTTCGTTTATTATCATACTCTCTTTCTCTTTGTGCTTTTTCTGCCTGCAATAAGCGAGTCATGATTTGCTCTTGGCGTTTTAGCATTTCATTAGTTAATCGCTTATTAACCAAGTCAATTTCAACCTTATCCATTTGGTCTATGATGTCCTCTAATTCTTTAGCCCCTTTTCCTTGACCTTGTTCTTGCATCTGTTGTTTGGCATCCCTTAAGGCTTTGCGTAAAGCGGCTTGTCTAGCTGCCATCTGCGCAAATTGCTTGCTTTCTGCTTTTCCTTTCCCTGCCTTTTCTAGACCTTCCTTCATCTGTTTCATCTGATCATTTAAGCCTTTTTGACCTTCGGATATTTTATCCATCGGTACATTACCTTTTCCTTTGCCTTTCTTCCCTTGACCACTTTTACCGGGCTTATTACACATTTGACTACCAGACATCATACTAGACATCTGCTGCTGCATTTGATTCATAACCTCACTTAACATTAAAGCTAAGTCATTGACATTCTGCATACTACGTTGCTGATGGTCATTGGCTTGTGGTATTCTACGTTCCTCTAAGTTGTCAATACTTTCTTTGATATTGACTTTTACTTCTGTTACCTTTTCGGTTACAAAAGATTCTATTTGGTAGACTCGTTTGCTTAATTCTTGTAAGCTATCCTCAATTAACTTAAAGTCATCTTTTAACTTATACTGCTGTTGTACACCCTCTACGTACTTAGGTGTATTAATAGCAGTCTTTCTAAGTCCTTCTATCAAATCTTCTTGATCGAAAGATAAGCCGACTAGATTTTCTAATAGCTGTCTCAAAGCCTCCATATCTTCTTCCATCTGCTCCATTTCGCCAGATTCCATTTCGCCAGATTTCTTCTGCGCCATTTGCTTCATCTTCTGAGCGGCTTGCTTTTGAGACTTAGAAGCTTTCTTATTCTTTTGCTCTTTCAAGTCCTCTTCACTCTTTTCCATATCTTGTTCGATATCTTCCATAGCTTCCTCTTGGTCTTCCATAGGCATTGGCTTTTCCAATTCCTTATTCTTTTCTTGTAGCTCTTTTTCTTTTTCTTGAATTTTTTCAAATTCTTTATTCAACTCCTCTTGCTTCTTTTCTAACTCTTCTTGCTTTTGCTTTTCTTCTTGACTAAGTTCTTCTCCTTTTTGTTCTTTTTCTTCTGTCTTTTCTGCTTGTTCTTCTGTTTCTTTGGCAAGTTCTTCCTGCTTTTCGGCAAGTTCTTCTAGTTTCTCTATTTGCTTTTCCATCTCATACTCCATCTCTAGCTGCTTGAACATTTCCATCATTCTATCTAACTCTTTCTCTAGTTCCTCATCATTCATTTCCATTTGCTCCATCATTTCTAGCGCATCTTCCTTTTCCATCTTTTGCAACAAATCTTCTATTTTCTCCATCAACTCCTTCATTTCCTCACTCATTAGCTCCTCCATCATCTTTTCCATCTTCTCTTGCTTTTCTTGCAATTCTTCCTTTGGCTGATCTAATTCTTGCTGGTTCTTCATGTTCTCTTGGAAGTCTTTCTTCGCTTGCTCCATCATCTTTTCCAAGTCCTTTTGACGTTCCAATAGTTTTTCTAACTCCTTTTTATCTTGCCAGTTAAGTTCTTTTTCTTGTAGCAACTTTTCTCTAGCTTTCTTCATATCCTCTTGAATCTTCTTTACTTCTTCTAAAGACTTTTCAAGATTATCTTTGATGGCATCATTGTTTTCTTCTGCCATTGCCTCGAATTCCTCTAGGGTAGGCATGGCATAAGTCATTAGGTTAGTACGGGCAGATTTGCTACCATTAACAGCGTCATTGTCGAAAACTTCAAAATAGTAAGTGATTTCGTCACCAGGCTTTAGCTCTAGTAATGCCACATCCCAATTATAGTCATACTGTATTTGCTTATTTTCAGGACGTTTCATTGGTATGCTGACCAATTGTCCTTGTTTACCAGAAGTTTTATTGCTTTTTCTATAGTTAAATGCCAAGCTTTTCAAACCATAATCATCCGATGCATTTCCTGCAAAGTAAATCATTTTAGCATCCAAGCTATCTACAAATTTCTTTACTTTAATCGTCGGATGTTGATCTGGAATGACAGTTATTCTATAAGAAATAGAATCTGCATTAGGTAGGGCAGCGTTGGAGATATATAGTAAGTAGCTCTCATCTTTTAACGCCTTTTTCTTGTAAGTGAATAACTCATTACTAAATCTAGTAGCATCCTCTATCGTCTTTTTAGAAGAAAATTTTAATTTTAAATCATCTGTATTTTGGGCGTTGAATACCCAATCTATCTTTGTTCCTATAGGTACGATGACATCGCCAATATTATTCAATTCTTCGTCCGTTCTACCAATATAACCCGGATAATCTAGCTTTACATCAAAACCAATAATATTAGGCTTTGCGATCATTTTTAAGGTATAATCGCTAGATTCTACGCCTCCAGAGAAAAATTTAAAGTCTGTATTTTTTTGAATATTACTAAACTGGTAGGCGAATTTACCGGGCTCAATTTTATTTAAACGATATTTATAATTATCAATATCAATATAAACTTCATTGGGTAATACCTCTCCATCTACTTCTACATTTAGCGTATAATCGCCGAACTGCACTACTTCTAAATCTTTTTCTTCTACGATGAAATGAAAAGGGGCAGGACGTTCAAATTTGGTATCGTTATTAATAATCCGATTGGCACTATCTGTAATCATACTAGGTGCTGCTATCAATAAAGTCAGTAGCAACAATAATGGAGGCAAGGCATATCGTAAGTATTTTTTATTATTTCCTAGATTAATCGCCGTTCTGAATGGTACTAGCTTAATTTCCTCTGTCTTTTGATTAATACCCGCTAGGATTAACTCTGCATTAGGACTATTATCTGCTTGGTTTTTTAATTGCAAGACATTTAATAGCTTATCTTTCACATTTCCAAAATGGTCACCGATAATATGTGCCGCCTGTTCATGAGAAATAACAGAGCCTAATTTGAAATACCGCAACAATGGCATAAATACCCATCCAATTAGGGCAACCGCACTCACTCCTATAAATGAGAAGAACAGTCCTTTTCTAACACTGGTATCAAAGTAGAAAAAATGCTCCAAGGCATTAATTGCAATAAATAGCAATAATATCAATCCAATGCTATACAATACTCCTCTAATCAATTGATTGAGGTAGTATTTTCTAATAAACTGATCTAGTTTGCTAATAAGTACTTGGTAATTGCTTTTTTGAACAGCCATAAGTGGATACAATGAGAACGGTTAATAACTAAGTAGGTAAACGCTTTTGACACGGCAAAAGATTATATAGCGTTGGTTTTTAACGTTTGATTTAAAACCAAAACAATAATACATCTGTAAAAAAAACAGTGTGCGACTAGTTAGTCTTTATGTAATACTAAGATTACATTTGTTTTTCTGAACTTTTTCTATTTCCCTGCCCCAAGGGGGAGCGATTCTCGGTTAATTTCAATAGTCTGTTATGCTTTTGATTGTGCTATCAAACAATTCTGACCAGTTACGATTAGATTTCTTATTACTTGAACTTTAAGTCTCAACTAGTCAGGTGGTAATTAGCTTACTACTTAGAATGAAAACAATCTCGTCCTCATTTCCACTCTACCATCAATCACTAGTACTCTGCTGCACCTCAATAATCAAATTATCCAATTGCTTTTTTAAAACATCATACTGTGCATAGGCATCTTTTCCCGGTAACTGATCTGCCGAATTCAACATATATCGAAGATAACTAATTTGAGCAAGCAACATAGGTTGTCTATATCGGCCTTCGGCTGTCACTAACTTTTCTTCAAGATTTCGGAGTGCAGTTAACTCTTTTTCTGCACTTAGTTGTGATTCTTGTTTTTCTAGTTTCTCTCGCTGACGACTAAGGGCATCTGCTAATTTTTTAGCTCGACTTTGTAAGTCTCGGATTTGTAAAGCTAAAGATTCTTGTGCTTCTAAATCGGCTACTGTTACCCTACTCTCTGCTAATCGAGGATCTATTTGCACTTGTAAAGATTGCTTAAGTATTTGATCTCCTACCTTTAATTCTACCGTATAGTCATTAGGGGCAACTAAAGTGCCATTTTTATAAGACTTGTTCGCATCTTTATCCCATGCCCCTTCATGTCTCAAATCCCACTTAAAACGATGTAATCCTTTTGTTGTTTTTAATAAAGGAGTAGCCCCTCTTGGAGCAAAGCCTGTTGCCATACTCGGTTCAGTTACCGAATTATCAGAAGCTTCTTTATTTAAACTGGTAAACGTTCTAATCACTTTGTTAGTATTATCTAAAATAGACAATTGGATATTAGAAACATCTTCTTTTAAATAATACTCAATACTTGCCCCATTAGATGGATAGTACGGAATGCTGCTAGAAGAAGTACTAGGATGTCGCATTCGGAAGACTGGCTTTGATGGAAATAAATGAACATTTGCCATCGCTACTTTATCCATTGCCCCCTGCAAACTAGATAAATTATCCATTATCCAAAAAGAACGACCCATGGTTGAGATCACCATATCTTGCTGATGTATCTTTATATCCGTAATAGGTGTAACTGGTAAATTCCTTTGAAACGATTGCCAGTTGGCCCCATCATCAAAAGATATAAACATGCCAAATTCTGTACCTGCATATAATAAGCCTTCTTTCTTTGGATCTTCTCGCACCACTCTTACGGGATAATCAGTTGGAATACCTGTCGTTATTAGCTGCCAATCCTTTCCATAATTATCTGTTTTATAAATATAAGGTTTCCAATCTCCTAATTGGTAACGATGCACTGCAAAGAAAGCTTTCCCTTCATTATGCACGGAAGGTTCTACACAATCTACTCTTCCACCGCTCGGCATATCTGGTGTCACGTTTGACCAATCTTTTCCACCATTACGCGTCACATGTACAGGCCCGTCATTCGCTCCTACCCATATTACACCTTCTTTTAGTTTAGACTCTTGAATGGAATAAATGGTACTATAAAATTCCTCTCCCGTAATATCTCTAGTAATGGGTGCCCCCGAAATCACCTGTTTATCTGGTTCAAAAGCTGTTAAATCTGGAGAAATAATTTCCCAAGTAACCCCATCATCTTTAGTCTTGTGCAAATATTGAGAAGCATGATAAACCACATCTGGATTATGCGGAGATACATGGATAGGTGCTACCCGCTGAAAGCGAAATTTTAAATCTTTTGGATTGTGTCCATAAATATTACTTGCCCCTACATAGTATCGTTTTTCTTGGCCTGTCTTTTTATTATACACACTAAAACGACCTTTGCAATTCGCATATACAATATCAGGATTACCTGGTTTAGGCACGGCAGGACCCGTTTCGCAACCTCCTGTATTTACAATCATACCAATACCTGGATCTGCCTGCATACTATTGGGTGCTAAACTAGGTACAGAAATGGTCGTATAATTATCTTGTTGCCCAGCATATAACCAATAAGGCGTTCGGTCGTCCACTTCTACTTGGTATAATTCGGCAGTAGCTTGATTATGTTGGGAAGACCAAGTCTTGCCACCATTCATTGTTATATTCGCTCCACCATCATTCCCTTCGATAAAGTTTAGAGAATCACTTGGGTTAATCCAAATGTCATGATCGTCTCCGTGAGGAGTACGAATACGGGACCAATCAGCGCCTCCATTCGTTGATTTCCAAAAGCGAGTCGCCATTACGTATAGTACATCTGCATTTTGCGGATCAGCTGCAATATTACAATAATAAAAAGGTCTATCTAGCAGGTGTTTTTTTGTACTGACTAATTGAAAAGTGGCGCCTCTATCATCTGATTTATAAACACCGCCCTCTCCTTTGGGTGCTTCCACTAAAGCCACTACCCGATCAGGTTTTGCCGCAGAAACAGCCAAATCTATTTTACCAATTAAGCCTGTAGGCAAGCCATTCATCAAAGGTGTCCAAGATTCTCCACCGTCTGTAGATTTATAAATACCGCCTTCCTCTCTTGCCCCACCACTAATAATCGTCCAAGGTTTGCGCTCGGCCTTCCATGCAGCAGCATAAATGGTAGTGGGATCATCAGGAGAAAATTCTAAATCTGAGAAACCTATTTTGTCGGAAAGATATAATACTTTCTTCCAATTTTTTCCACCATCTAGTGTACGGTAAACGCCTCTTTCTTCATTGGATTGAAATGCTTGTCCGATGGCAGCCACATACACGATATCAGGATTCCCAGGATGAATTTCTACTGCACCAATTTGTCCAACATTTCGGAGTCCAATATGCTGCCATGTTTTCCCTGCATCTACTGATTTTAAAATTCCTTTTCCCGTAATGACATTACTCCTAAGTCCGTCTGAACCTGTACCTACATAAACAATATCTGTATTACTTTGGGAAACACTTATCGCTCCAATAGAAGGGGTATCAAAATAACCATCTGAAATATTTTTCCATGAAACGCCCGCATCTTCTGTCTTCCAGACACCACCACCTGTTGCGCCCATGTAGTAGGTTAGCGGTTGGCCTACTACCCCTGATACACTCGTCACCCGTCCACCTCTGGTTGGACCAACACAACGATATTGATAGGCACTCAAGATGTTTTCTTCTAGCCATTCAGCGGTAGGCATTTGAGCAATACTGTCTATAATGGGGAATAGACAAATCACTATGCTTATTAAAAACTTACTCATGGTTTGTTTATTTGACTTGGTGTAGAGATGCGGAAAATTATATTGTCAACATCTAACACAACTTGATTTTCTCTATTGTTTCTTACTTTTCAGAAAGCTGATTACTTCCATTCTTAATAACATATCGTTTTGCTAGTTGTTCTTTGGACGTACGTTCTTTTATTTGGTCAACATAATACCACTCTGCAATCGTTTCTTCCTGATTTAAAGTTAATAATAAATATCCGTGATCTCTAAGGTTCACATACTTTAAATGAGGATTGAAGTTAGGATGAACAAATACTTTTTCTGCTTCTAACACCTGATCATCAGGCGTACTTTCATTAAAATTAGCAGAGGTGACACTTGGTGTACCAAGCTCTATCGCTACTGTACTACCAGCCGAATTTTCTTTATAAGCAGCTATATCTGATGGTACTTCAAACGCCCAAGAACAATGCGTATCTCCTGTTGTAAAAACAGTATTCTTAATATTTTCTTTTGCTAAAAACTGCGTAATTTGGGATTGCTCATAAGGATAGCCATCCCAAGCATCCAAATTATATGGACTATTAGGATTACGCCAACTCAAATCCATTAAGGAAAAAATGACTTGATTTCCAATCACTTTCCAAGTAGCACTTGATTCAGACAATTGTTTTTTAAACCAAGCTAACTGCGCTGCCCCTAACATACTTCTATCTTTTGCTTGAAAGTTCGTTTGGCTGGCACTATCTACTGGCATTGTGCGACCTGCAATTCTTTCATCCAATAGTATCAAATCTACTACGTTTCCAAATTGAATAGTTCGATAAATATTCTGTTCTGCATTGTCTCTAACAGGCAACCATTCGAAGTAGGCTTGCTTCGCAGCCGCTCGCCTATCTGCAAATGAACCCTCCCCCTCTTGATGGTTTTCTGCACCGGATTTATAGACATTATTAGCAAATTCATGGTCATCCCAAATCGTAATGAATGGATGTGCTTGATGGACTTTTTGAAAATCTGGGTCCATTCTATATTGTGCATAGCGTGTTCGATAATCCGCTAGATTAATTATTTCTTTAGGTGGCAGGTGGGTTCGACTTGGGCCTAAAGTCGTATCTCCATAGGTACCAGGCGCATATTCGTAGATGTAATCGCCTAGATGTACCACAGCGTCTATATCTGTACGTTCTGCAATACGAGCTAAGGCATTATAATAGCCTGCCTCAAAATTACTACAACTTATAATTGCTAATTTAATAGCATCACCTCCTTCCTTAGCAGTTGTTTTTGTACGCCCCACAACAGAAGAAGCCCCTAATGCTTTAAACTGATAGTAGTAAGTCATATTAGGCTTTAATCCTTCCACATCCACTTTTACTGTATAATCTGTTTCTTGGCTAGTCTGGGCAAAGCCATATTTTACAGGAATCTCCATATTTTCATCCGTAGCTACCACCCATTCTACCATCAATACTTCCTGATTAGAAGGAGTCGCCTTCGTCCAAATAATGACTCGATCGTTCAAGGGATCACCAGATGCAACCCCATGATCGAATGTAACAGTAGTTGTATTAACTATTGTTTTTTCTTTATTTATACTTGTATCTTGAGTCGTTTTACAAGAAAAAATTGATAAGCTTATTGCTAAAAGATAAAATATTTTTTGATTCACAACGGTTAGGTATTAGTAGGTTGGAAAATTCATAGAGATGAAATGTAAATATGAGAAAAATTTTTCATCTATAAGCATAAGAAATCTGTTAATTTTGTTTTTAGAAGTAGCAGAGTCACTCTATGTAAAATGAACACAGAAATACAGGGGCAAGGAGGTTGCAAATATCTGTTAGTAGTGTAAAACGCTGTGTCTTTGTACCCCCGTGTTCAACTAAGAGCACACTACTGGACATTTTAAAGAGCAGAGAATAGAGAGCAGAGAGTAGAGACAGATTACGTTTAAAAAATGACGAAATTTCGTCGTTCTCTGATCGAAATACGTCTCTACTCTCTCTTCTCTGCTCTCTGTTCTAAACAATGTCCAGTAGTGTGACTCTAAATCAACTCCGTACCTCATTACCCAGAATTTATGAAAAGTTTACTCTTCTTATTAATCGTACCTATACTCTTCTTTTCGTGTGGAAATGACGGTATAGGTTTCGACATGTCGTATCGACAAGATTTTGAGATTCCAGCAGGACTCAATACTTTTGACACCCATGTATTTGAATTTATCAATATCCCGACTAATAAAAATTCTTTCTTTACAATCAATGATATAACAGAGTCTGACATCAACAATATTACCCCACGAGAAGCTAGATTAAATATTAATTTCGGCGATGAAGACTTCTATTTTGTACGGCAGGTAATAGTCGAAATTCTCACAGAAGAATTAGATAATAATGGGAATCGAAGATGGAAAGAAATTTATTTTAGAGAGAATGTTCCTTTAAATACTGGTCGAAGTGTTATACTGCTTCCTAGCCTGCCTCAGGTAACGGAAGAACTAACGAGCGATCAATTTACGGTCCGAGTGGAAATGTTATTTCGAGATATTACGCCTACCTTTATTGATGCTCGATTGGAAATGATCTTTTTAGCGAAGATTTGATAGTGGCTTAGACCCTTGGTCTAATCTTCTGTTTTTAATTAGAATTCTGAAGTATGGACATTTTCCATTTATTGACAAATCCTTTTCATCATTTCCTTTTCTGAATTTTATGATTTCAAATTGATTGGGATTGAATTTGTGTAAAAACGTTATTGGAACGCCCATAAAACCTTTATAGTCTTTAGGTATATCTTTTGTTTTGTTTACGTTAATTCCATCATAGTTATCATAATTAGGATAGTCACTTTCATTACCGAAATAGGTTTTTGATAGAGGTATATCCTCGTTTCGTATAGGTGTCTCTAAATTTGTTAGCCATAAACAATTATTCGGAGATACTATTCTATTTCCTGATTCATCAATTCTCGCCTCTGTACCATAAAGTTCATAGTGTTCAGGGACTATGAAGCCAGAAATACCTCTTCCCAGATTAACCCCTAACCACGCTTTGTTAGCTTTTATTAATTTGAATATTTCTTTGTAGGTAATAGCGTTTATATTTCCAATTATTAAAAATTTTTTATCGTATTTTATTAATTGAGCCACATATTCCCGAAATAACGAAAAAGGTGGATTCGTAACAATAATATCGGACTGCTTCAAAAGTTCGATACTTTCTTTGCTCCTAAAATCTCCATCCCCTTTAAAATGGATAACATCCATTCCATCTTTATTAGCTATACCTTTTTCCGCTTTTTCATCTTCGTATTCAAAGTAAAATCCACGCTCCGTTTTTTCGCTACTGAATAAATCTATCTCTTGTCTTTTGTAACAAGCTGATACTAACTTTTTCAACCCTAATTGTTTGAAGTTAGCCGAAAAATATTTGAAAAAATTACTAACTCTTGGATCATCACAATTGCAGTAAACTATTTTGCCTTTGAATTGATCTTTATAATGTTTTAACTCGCTTTCAATGTCTGAAAGTTGTGTGTAGAATTCATCGCTTTTAGATTTTTTGGCTTTTTGTAGTAATTTGTTGGTTGCTTTTCTCGCCATATAAGTTCTGATATTTCCCCAACATTTAATTCATGTAATCTGGCTTTTTACTTGCAGCGAACTATTGCTTAATCAATTTTTGAAAACCAGTTTCTCTAGTCTCCAAATTTGTAATTTGAAGTAAGTAAGTACCTAATGGATAGCTAGAAATATCTAATTGTGCTTGCAATGGAGCGGCATCTATCAACTGCCCCAAGACATTATGGATTTGTAATTGGTATTTTTCATAATCTCCATTAAACACTTGTACATTCACTATATCTGTGGCAGGGTTAGGAAATAACTGCATCACTTCATCCAATTTTAATTCATTAATACTTGTTGCTAATTCTGAATCTAATGGCGTCTCCGTACCTAGAATAGGACGTAACATTAAAGCTCCTTTCAAGTGGGCCAAAATAGGGTCCGTTCCTACATTTCTCCAAAATCCTTCATTGTTTTGAAACAGAAAAACTTTTTCTCCAGCGTCAGTCGTATTTCTATCTAAGCCAATAGGCACACAGTTAGAAAAATTGATATTACAATTACCTTGTGTCCAACCTACAAAGAATTTACCTACAGGTAACGCTATAGGGGTTGCTTCGCCTGTTATCTCATCCTTTAAAGCATAGGTTGTAAAAGCTTGTAAAGTATCTCGGATTTCATCAACAAAAAATGGAGAAACAGTCAATTCTGCTACAGGTTCCGTGCTCAAATCCTCCAGCCAAACTTTAAGTGTAATTTGACTATTAGCTGCTCCTGAAATAAATCTAGGTATTTGTATTTGGAAGCCTCTTAAAGAGTCAGACTTATAGTTAATAAACTCCATAGCAACCGAGCCTCCTAATCCTCCAATAGTGATTAAAGATTCTGCCGACCCATCATCGTAAGCGTAGTAATCATCAATTGTTGTAAAAGAAACAACACTATCATTTCGCAAAATACCCGCTTGATCCACTTGTGGAGCAGGCGTCATTTCATAGATCATTTTTGCTTGAAAATTTTCTGCAGGATCTAAGCGCTGTCGTTCCAAACGATCTAAATAGTCTCTTCTAATGGATTGTCCTACGTCTTGTCTTTTAGCGGCAAAATTAGGATTATCAAATAAAGTAGGTGGAATAAATGCCCGCACTTCATTACTTGGTGAAACATATCTCAACCTCAAAAGGCTCTCCTCAGTAGTAAGTGTCTGATTAGAATGGTTGTACAATTCTATGGGTAATTCACTTCGCAATTCTGCTTCAACTAATTCAGGATCATTAAAATGTGTTAAAGGAACACTTGTATAATTTTTAAAGATAGAAGGTGGTAATTTTGTAAAGGCTAAGTCATCAATCACTTGATTCGTTGGCGTTTCCTCTACCCGAACATAGTCTAAATGCCATAAATCACTCGCCCCATCCCTAGAAGAAATATTCCTAAATCTAAACTGAAAACCATCATATAAAAACTGAGATTCATTAATAGCAATAGGTCCGATAAAATCAAACTGCAACACAGAATCTCTAAGAATGTCTCCTGCTGTATGTCGCTCCATCTCTACCCATTCTCCATCTGAGGATAAAAATTCTAAGATTAAATTTTTATCATCTCCTTCTGGCAAATCTCCTAACCCTCTAGGCTGGATATAATAGCTAATATAGGCAGTAGCTAAACCACCTAGATTCAAGCCAATTGAAGTCAAAGTATCCGAAGAACCTGCACCACCACCATAAGGACTACCCGTAGCATCCAATCCATCAAAAGTCGCCACGCCTACAGATACTAAATTGGTTGCCCAAGTATCATTGATAAACACTTGTCTATCTTCCCAATGGCTTGCATCAGGGTGTGGTGTGCTGTAGGAAAAGTCATCAAAAAAAGGTAAATCTAACATGACTTTACTCCGACTAGCTGCTACCCCATTGGATTGATTATTCAAGGCATATTCTACTAATTGTGGATTTTCTTTCGGGTAAGTAGTACTTATTTGGGCTTGTAGCTGTACAGTAATTAAAACCAAACAAGCCATAAATAGCTGACGCATCATATTGAATTTCGTAATTATTGAGTAATACTATCATTTGGATAGTTTCCTATTGGTGAGAAACGCAATAATCAGGGAAATGTTATAAGAAGAAAGGACAAGTATGGTGGCTGGTTTCTAAAAAAAATCGTAGCGTTTCAAAAATATTGATTTCAAGCAAGGTTTCCTAAATTAGGATCGTCGATGTTTGTAACCTCGATGCTGTATGATTATCATATTGCATCGAAGTTACAAACTTCGACGATCTGATGAGGTTTCCTAGACTTTGAAATTTTAGGAAACCTACAATACTACTTAACGCTACTATACAATTGATCCATTCGCTGAGAAATTTCTAATAATCGAGTCCGATCACCTCCCGATACCTCCGCAGAACCCCAGCCTTGATAGCCAATAGCCGATAATGCGGAATTTACGGCGGTCCAATCAGTAGAACCTTCCCCCAATTTCACTTTAAACCCTTCCCAAATCCCCTCTTTGGTCTGCTTTTCTCGACTATAGTCTTTAATATCTATTTTAATAATTCTTTTTCCTAAAATTTTAATCCATTGCTCTGGCCAACCATAACGAATAATATTGCCTACATCAAAATACCACCCAATATGCTCACTCTCAAATTCATCAATATAACGGGCAGCTTCCATTGGACTGATTAAAAAATTATTCCATACATTTTCAATCGCTATTTTCACACCCGTTTCTTCTGCTATAGGTAATAGTTTTCTAATCTCCTCTTGGGAGCGGCGGTAGGCATCGTCATAGGACACTTTTTCATTGACTGTTGCAGGCACTAGTAATACTGTTGAACCACCATAGGTTTTGCAATCTCGCAATGCGATTTTCATAGATTCCACGCACTGCGCTCTTACAGCAGGATCAGGATCGGATAAAGGTGCTTTCCAATGAACCGAATTGACCACTCCCGGAATTTCTATCCCTGTCTTATCTCTTGCTTTTAAAATTTCCTTTTCCGTCAAGTCATTTGGGCTATCCATCTCTACTCCATCAAACCCTAAATCTTTGATTAATTTAAATTTATCCATGACGGATAAATCTTCCTTAATCATTCCAAACTTTAAGCTCTTTTTGATTAATGGATTCGTAGATTGTTGGACAGCTTTCGGCACAGTGCAAAAGGCATGAGGTAGAACGGCTAATGTCGTAGCTGCTCCTGCTGCGTATTTTAGGAAGGTTCTTCTATTTTGAGTAGACATTGACTGGTTTTGTTTTGTGGTGGAATTAGGTTAAATTGCAATATCTATCACGCTTCTTTCTATTTTCTCATTCTTAATTAGCATGTCAGAAAGCATAAACATTTCTTTACCAACCTACCAATTCTCTGTGGATGCCTACCATAGATTAGTAGAGGTCGGCATATTAAAAGAAGATGATAAAGTGGAGTTAATAGAAGGTCAAATTATTCAAATGACACCTATT
>CAKZUM010000509.1 GCA_937921525.1 uncultured Saprospiraceae bacterium | reverse complement strand
ACAAGTTTAGGGTAGCTTATTTTGTTGCTAGTTTTGGCTTTGAAAACAGGAGTTATGTTGATATAATGACTGTTTTCAAAGTTAAAAATAGCGGCAAAAGAAGCAGCATAAATTGTAAGTTTATTTTTTCACCGTTCCTTAGTCCCAACGGCTGGGTAAGCTTGTGCTCAGAAGCACAAAGAGCGCTAGCAAAAAAATCTTGTAACCTATGACGCAGTCATGGGAGAGCGACATGCCACGCCTATAAAAAACGCAAGCCCACCACTAAACAAAAAGCCCAAATGTATAAAATATAGCAAACAATCAAATTATAATTTTTTCTACTTGACAATATACGACACTTTAGCCTACATTTGTAGGGCAATCAAAAAGAAGATAAATTTACAACTCAACCTTTTATACTAGTTCCTCTGACTAGTAGAATGTATCGCTAAGCAATCCTTCCAATCATTTTGAAAACGATACAATCCATCACAAAAGACAATTTTAAAAAATAATTATATCCAATGTTATTTTGGGTATAGTATTAACTTAGACACCTCTGTCTGAACTGAATACTCATTGAGAAATAGAGTAAAGAATAAGTTATTAAAACAACTTTGTTATAAAACCGAAATTAAGTACAACAGTTATGACCGATTATTCCTACGAACCGACAACATTGAAAAGTATTTCCAATCTAAAGTACAGGAAATAAAGAAACTAATCCTCATGGTTTCTTTCCTGAATAATACAACAAGACAAATACAAGAGCACCACCATGTGCTGGATACAACGAATCTAAACGATTACACATTCTTCTAATTACGATGATAATGGATTGGTCCTTCCTTTCTATTAGTGTCCATATTTTTTATTTAACCGATTATAGTTCAATCCATGAAAGTACCTTTTCTTACAATATTCTTATTTTTTTTCTTGTCGATTACAACTAATGCACAACACCAGAAATGTGCTTCCGATGAACATACAGAGAAACTAATGAAGGACCCTGCTTACGAGCAAAATTTTAGGGCCCGTTTAAAAGCCTATACAAAAAAAGCTGCTGAAACCACTCATAAATCTAGAAGTGCTTGTGGCAATATCGTAACGCTACCAATAGCAGTACATTTTCAAAATGTTAGTACTTCAGATAGAGCTTGTTTAGAAAATTTAGTGAACCAGCAAATCAATAGATTGAATGCAGATTTCCAAGGGTTGAACGAAGACATATCTTCTTGGACTAACAATGCTGCCTCCTACTTCCCGGGTATTTCTAATGGAGAAATGTGTGTAGAATTCTGTGTAGCTACCCAAAATCATCCATCTGGCTATGGTATTTCTAATGGTCAAATGGCGGTAACGATTAACCGATTTTCAGGAGACGCTAATAGTGACTGGAGTGGGTATATCAATATCTTCGTGATGGATCTAGGAAATAATTTATTGGGCTATTCTCCACTAGGTGGGAGAGGTTATGGCGATGGGGTTGTAATCGGAAAACATGCCTTTGGTGGAACAGGTGCCTGTGGAGATGTAAGTACTGCCAGTACCTTAGATAGAGGTCGAACCTTGACTCATGAATTAGGACATTATTTTTTCTTATACCATGTTTGGGGAAATGTGGAAAGTTGTAATTTCGATGATGGTGTTGCAGATACACCGACTTGTAATTCACCAAACTTTTTCTGCCCTTCTTTAGGTAAAACATCTTGCGGCACGGTAGATTTACATATGAATTATATGGATTATTCCAATGATGAATGTATGTACATGTATACGGCTCAACAAGTAACCCGTATGGAAAATTGGGTGTCCGCCAATCTAAGTCATGTTTCTAGTAATGCAGCCAATGTGTGTAATTCAATAGTTGCAGTTACCTGCGACGATGGTATTCAAAATGGAACAGAGACAGGAATAGATTGCGGCGGTACATGTAGTCCTTGTCCTACCTGTACAGACGGTATTCAAAATGGCACCGAAACTGCTATCGACTGTGGGGGGGCTTGTGGGCCATGTACTACGATTGCTACTTGTACAGATGGCATCCAAAACGGAACAGAAACAGGAGTAGATTGTGGCGGCTCTTGTGCACCTTGTATTGCCGCACCAACCTGTAATGATAATATTCAGAATGGCACGGAGACAGGAATAGATTGCGGTGGTTCATGCACACCATGTCCAACTTGTACAGATGGCATACAAAATGGTAACGAGACAGGAGTAGATTGTGGAGGAGCTTGTGCCCCTTGCGAAACGCCAAACACAGATTGTGAATTGAGCGCAATTACAGTCAACATTACACCAGATTTATATGGTAGTGAAACTACTTGGGATATTAAAGATGAGAGTGGTGCGACTATTGCAACAGGTGGACCCTATACAGATAATGATCGAACTACGATCAATATTGATTTGTGTATTCCTGCTGATTGCTATGTGTTTACAATTTATGATGCCTTCGGAGATGGTATTTGTTGTGACTGGGGCGATGGAGCATACAGCGTTAGTGATGCAGCTGGTAATACGATAATTAGTGGAAGTCAGTTTGGATATATAGATACACAAATATTAAGTGTTGGTGGTCCTGATTGTGGTATGGTTACACCTCCTGCATTTTGTACTGCACCAAGTGCTTCTAATGTAGGATATTTTACGGACTTCACTCGAGTACAAGTTATTTGGGATGCTGTTCCAGATGGAAGTAGATATGCGGTACAATATAGAAAAAAAGGGAATACAAGTTGGAGGACTACTACCACTAGTAGAACGGTAAAAACATTAAGACGTTTACAAACAGGTACTACCTATGAATATAGATTGCGTTCCAGATGTCCAGAAGGTTGGACTACCGCCTCTGATATTCGAACCTTTACAACGCTTAGTGGTCGAGTGCCAGCAGGGGTGATATTACAGGAATATGAGGAGATTACTTTAAATAGAATCTTCCCGAATCCTGCTACCCATAATTTAAAATTAGATTATACATTAGAAGCAGAAGGTGAAGTAGAAATCATTGTATATGATATGCTCGGAAAACAAGTACAAGTCATTAAGGAACATCAAGATGATGGCGTACAAAAAGTAATTTTAGATGTGTCTAATTTAGAGGCAGGTACCCACATTATACAGATACGCACCGTAGAAGAAATGGTCGTCAAGAAGTTTATTAAAAATTAATTTAGTTAGAAGTTAGACCGCTTCGCTGTCAGAGGTCAGATCGCTATGCTGTCAGATTTATGATGTTGACTACATTATGCGAAAGTCTCGCTGTCAACATCATAAGTCTGACGACTGACAGCGCAGCGATCTGACCTCTGACTTCTATCAATTGGTAAATAAGAAATTGAGTCTAATATCATTTTATAAAAGCTATATCGATGTATGTCGGTATAGCTTTTTTTTTGAATCGTTCATAAATCTAATAGAGATATTTTTTTAAATTTAAAACAATATAAGTGTAAAGAAAATGAGCAAATTCAATTGAGTGTAAAACAATTCAGGGGTATTTTTTAAAATTTACGGGATCACTTGTAGTGGTCCGATCAGGGCACGTTTCATCGGACCACTGCAAGTGGAATGTCGTCAACTTAAGAAAAACTAGGCAGCTTGTAAGACATAATTCAACGCGGAGCTACTTCGTAGCTACACGGATTTTTTTTAGATTTTTGTAGGTCGTGTATCTAGGCGTTGACTTTTTTTATTACTAATTATGTCCTACTCCAATACGGAGCTACTTCGTAGCTATATGGATTTTTGTAGGTCGTGAAGGATGTTGACAGTTTACAGTCACAATATAAGTAAGTTACGTTCTCGACCTACTGAATACATCTAATACAGGCGACCTATAAAATCATTTAAATCCGCGTTGAATTATGCGTATTTTGACATCTAGTTCCTTAAGTTGACTACATTCCATTAGACGTGATCCGATGAATAAATTTGCCACTCCAAGTTTGTTTTACACTCAATTTAATTGAAAAAATAATTGTTCCGTATTGGCTGTCGCCAATGATATAATTGAACGCTGAGACGCAAAGTTGCGGAGATTTTTTCGTAGACAAAATCCCAAAACTTAGCGTCTCAGTGTCCAAAACTGACATTGGTCAACGTCTAACTTTTGTACTTGAATTTGATACTTGAGCTTGAACTTAAAAAAACTCCCTACCCATCATAAGTATACAACTCCAAGCCCTCAATTAACGCCACTAACTTATCTCCATACGTAGGGTCTGTCGCATATCCTGCCTTAGACAATCCGTAGGCCCAAGTTTTATAATCTGCGCCTTTTAAATGAATGTAGCGTTTATTTTGTAGCAGTTCGCTATGCGCTCGATAGCTAGCCCAAGCCGTTTCAAATTTTCTAAAAAAGTCCTTGTGGGTATCATCAGAAAAATTGGAACAATGTCCTTTTTGACATTTTCTAGAAAAGCATTTGATGCCAAAATGGTTATTATTAGTCGTAGCTAATTGACTATCCCCTGCGTTGGTTTCTAATAGACCTTGCGCTAATTTAATACTGGCAGGAATGCCATATTTATTCATTTCTTCTTTTGCTACTTTTGCAAATCTTTTGACGTAAGTTAATTGTTTTTTTTGCGCCTTTGTAAAGCTAGGTGTTACGCTTGCTGATCTAGTATCTGTAGTAAGGGTCGTTGCTAAAGGAATACCTTTTGAGGTAACTTGTGCGATTCGTTCTTTTTGGAAACTAATGGATAAGGTCACATCTTTTTGTATCAATAAATACAGTAGTAAGAAACACAGTAATAATTGTAAACAATGAGCAGATAGCCATTGTAAGATTTGATCTGTTTTAAAACTGGATACATTCGTTAGTTGGTGCAGCATGGTTGTGTAGTTTTTAGAAATTTGATAATAGAATAGTAGGGTGTCGATGTGGGATTGACACTATACTTGAAAATTTAAAAACTAAGAAAATGAAGCTATTCGAATAGAGTATTTTCGATGAAGGAATAGAAAATATATTTTCCTATTCCTCCATTCAAAGTTACAAAATAATGTGTTCTGAATTTTGAAAAGATACCAACAGACTAATGTTAATATTTGTTAGTTTGTTAAAAAGAGGAGTTTATATGTAGCGCTAGTAGATCAACTATTTTTTTCTTACACTTTATTCAAAAGATGTAATTCTCTAGACTCCATCATGCCAGCTGCTGCTTTCCCAAAAGCTTTTACATGAGCAGATACAGAATGATTATTTAGATCTTCTTGGCTATCCCACTCTTCAAGAAAAATAAAAACTGAAGGATCTTTTTGATCTTGATGTAAATCATATTTGATACAGCCCTTCTCTTTTAAAGTAGGAGCGACTAATCCTTGAAGGCCTGCTTTTACCGTAGCTATATGTTCTGATTTTGCTTTGAGTCTAGCGACTAAAATAATGGGCATATTTTATTTTTTTATGTTTTTTAACGGAAAACTAAAATTACTGATATGGGAAATCATACATCATATATCCACCTATTTTTTTATATCGCAATGGATATAGGAGTATGATTTGGTCATGCTTAAATCGGAATCGAATTTTTTAAATATTCCAAA
>CAKZUM010000508.1 GCA_937921525.1 uncultured Saprospiraceae bacterium | reverse complement strand
AAAAAAACTCTAATAGTCTGTAATTTACAAATTACAATAATGACTTTTCGTTCGCCCTGTTTATTCTTATAGGTTTTTTAAAATTTATCACTTAGTTTTGCGCAGAATTTAAGGAATTAGTTTTTTTAATTATTTAATTCTCAAGGGGTGCCGTACAAAATTTCGGCTGAGATCATACCCATAGAACCTGCCCAGGTAATTCTGGGAAGGGAGTAAATCGTTCGATAACGGATTTGAAGACCATACGGATTCTTTATCCCTCATGTAGTGCAGGGATGATTGGTTCTGAAAATCATAAATCATAGTTCATACATCATAAACCCCGCCTGAATGGAACGGTCAGGTCTGCTTATTAGGCGAAATTAGACGGATTTATGATTTATGATTTATGATGTATGATCTGCCTGCCTGCCAAGGAACGCAGGTTTAAGATATATGATGTAAGATCTTCTCACATAGTCCAAATTAATCCGCTCTTCATTGAGTATAGAACGAATATCCACCCAGCCCCTGGGATGGAAGTCTATGGTTTCAATTGTACAATTTTATGAGATTTATTTTCAATTTACTGCTACTATTAGTAGCCAGTCAGGGGTATACCCAAGCTACACTAACGGGAACGGTTGTAGGAGAAAAGGGAGAGGTGTTAGTAGGCGCAGCAGTCCTACTTGCAGAAACAAATAGAGGTACTGCCACAGATGCCGATGGACGATTTGTGTTTAAAAACGTACAGCTAGGAGATCAAATAATTAAAGTATCTTATCTTGGTTATAGTACCACGGAATTTACAGTATCGGTTAGAGAAGGGGAGCAATCATTAGAGGTATATAATTTAAAAGAGGCAACAGCAGATTTTGATGCAGTTTTGGTAAAAGCAATTCGAGCAGGAGATAATGCTCCGATTACTTATACGAACATGGATAAAGAAGCCTTAGAGCGTAATAATCTGGGACAGGATGTTCCTTATATATTGCGATGGACTCCTTCTACTGTCGTTACTTCAGATGCAGGAACGGGTATAGGATATACTGGTATCAGAATACGGGGAACAGACCCTTCTAGAATCAATGTAACAATCAATGGTATTCCTCTAAACGATTCTGAATCTCAAGGCGTATTTTGGGTAAACCTACCCGATTTCACTAGTTCCACAGATAATGTTCAGATTCAGCGTGGAGTAGGTACTTCGACAAATGGACCTGCTGCATTTGGTGCGACCATTAATTTAAATACTAGTGTATTCCAAGAAAAAGCCTATGCTAAGATTGGTACCTCTGTTGGCAGTTTTAACACTAGAAGGGCAAACCTATCCTTCGGTTCTGGATTAATTAGTGATCGATTCACCTTTGATGGTAGAGTCTCACGAATTGATTCGGATGGTTATATTGATCGGGCCTCAGTAGATTTGGAATCTTATTATTTATCTGGTGCTTATTTAGGTGATAAGAGTTCGTTGCGGTTAAATGTGTTTACAGGGCATGAGATAACGTACCAAGCATGGAATGGAGTACCTGCTCAATATATTAATGATCCAGAACTTAGAACCTTTAACTCCGCAGGTACAGATCGTCCCGGAGAACCACATGATAATGAGGTGGATAATTATTCTCAAAATCATTATCAGTTATTATATAATGCTCAACTTTCTTCTAATATAGCTTTTAGCTTAACTGGTAATTATACTTCTGGGAAAGGATTTTTTGAATTATATAAGGGAGGGGCTAGTTTTGATAAATATCAATTGGAACCTATTGTATTAGGGGAGGAGACAATTAATAGTTCTGATTTAATTGAACGTCGATGGTTAGACAATGATTTTTATTTCGGTTCCGCTGCTATGAATTATAATAGTGACGACCAAAAAACAAATATAAGTTTAGGAACTGCCTATAGCTATTATGATGGCGACCACTTTGGAGAAGTCATCTGGGCAAGGTTTGCAAGTACTAGTGAATTAAAACATCGATACTATGATAATGTAGGAACCAAGAATGACTTTAATATATTTGGTAAAGTTAATTATGGACTAACTTCTAATTTAAACGGATTTCTAGATTTACAGTACAGAAGAGTAGACTATGAGTTTGAAGGCTTTGATAATGACGGTTCCTCAATAACCCAGTCTGCCGAATTTAATTTCTTTAATCCTAAGCTTGGATTGTCTTTTATACCCAACCCTTCTACAAATGTATATGCGTATTTTGGGGTAGCAAATAAAGAACCAAATAGAAGTGATTTCACAGACACCTCCCCTAATTCCCGTCCGACCCATGAAACGCTTTATGATACAGAAGTAGGGATTAAAAAATCATGGGCGCAAGGCGCACTAGAAGCGAATGTTTACTACATGTCCTACGATAATCAATTAGTTCTCACAGGCCAGTTAAATGATGTTGGAGAATATACCCGTATTAATGTACCAGAAAGTTACCGATTGGGTGTAGAACTAGTTGGTGGATTTAAGGTATCCAATAACTTTGATATAAATGCTTCTGTTACATTGAGTGATAACAAAATCGCCTCTTTTACTGAGTTTATTGATAATTGGGACACTTGGGAACAAGTACCGGTAGTACACGAAGATACAGATCTAGCATTCTCTCCAAGCACTATTCTAAATACGGATATTCGTTACGAATTTTTACCTGCAAGTACCACTAATAAATTCAATATCAGTTTGCTAAGTAAATATGTAGGCCAGCAATTTATTGATAATACATCAAATGAAAATACGGCATTGGACAGCTATTTCTTTTCAGATCTAAGATTGGGCTATTCTTTCCGTACAAAATTTATAAAAGAGGTAGAACTAACCTTTCTATTGCGTAATATCTTTAATAACCAATTCTCTACGAATGCCTGGACCTATCGCTATATTTCAGAAGGCTATGATGGAAGAGGGGATGATCCATCTACTAGATTAGAGCAAGGATCAACCTATAATTTAACTGGTTTTTATCCACAAGCAGGTAGAAATTTTTTACTTGGACTTCGATTGAATTTTTAATAGAATTAAGCTGTACATTTCATCCGACCACTCCAAAGTGGAATGTCGTCAACTTAATGCTTTAAGAATTAAGTAGATATAGTATTTCAGGAGGTTATTTTTTTCCTAGACAAGGCGTGAAGAAGATGAAGGAACGATAGTTCCTGAACCGCTTGCGGATGGGCTGCCAGCCTTAGCTACCTGACTGATGAACAACGCAGTATAGGGAAAAAAGAACCCCTGACAATAGTATAGATATTTAGTTCTTAAAGCATTAAGGAACTAGATGTCTAAATACGCATAATTCAACGCAGATTTAAATGATTTTATAGGTCGCCTGTATTAGATGTGTTCAGTAGGTCGAGAGCGTGACATACCTGTATGGTGGCTTTCAACTGTCAACATCCTTCACGACCTA
>CAKZUM010000507.1 GCA_937921525.1 uncultured Saprospiraceae bacterium | reverse complement strand
CTCACATCAAAAGACTAAGGTGGTTATAGCGAAAGGGATCACCTCTTACCATTCCGAACAGAGAAGTTAAGCCTTTCAGCGCCGATGGTACTGCCCTTGGGTGGGAGAGTAGGTCGCTGCCTTTTTTTTTCTTTCTTTTTCGTAAAAAAGGAAACCAACAAGCTCGTCAATTATTTGACGGGCTTTTTTTTGTTTAAGCCTATCCTGTCCTATTCTTTAGATTTTCCTACTTTCCTTACTCTAGCTGGTTCTCTTATTCTTGAAAATACAATTTTGTGGAGATGAATTCATATTGTTGTTCCTAATAAGGAATACCGATTAAGCTACAAATTATGCCTCTCACAAGAGATATTGTATCATTGGACCGCAATCTACCATAAATTTTATTACCCATAAAGTTGCCGAATTTCATCTGTATTGAACCTAATCTCTACTTAGTAAGGGGAATAATGCTTCAATCCTATAAATTATCGTATCATCGCAATTGACTAACAATAAATAGTTGTTATAATATCATCGTTTTTATTAATGTCTTTTTCATTAAGAATCATTTAACAACATCTTATAATTTTCTTTACGTACTATTAAGCTTACTTTTTGTCTAAATTATACCATTAACAAGTATTGCACAAAAAACAAGCTACTTAAAACAAAACAGAAACTGTAAACTGTGGAGAACCAGAACAAACAATCTAAAGATGCACTATTTATTAAGGGAAATGATATCTATAACCGTATAGAAACGGTGGATATAGAATGGGTAGAATCTGATGGGAATTACTCAATCATCAATACCAATGAAAAAAAATTTGTAGTTAAAATATCTTTAACAAAATTTAAGCAGGAATTGCCTGAAGAAAATTTTATACAAATCCATAAAAGATATATTGTTAATATAAAAAAAATTAATGGAATAGATCCATTAAATAATGACGTTATATTAGATAATCAAATAATACCGATTGGGAGAACTTACAAAAAGAAATTGTTAGGTAGACTAAAACTCTTACACTAGCCCGTATAGATGTTAATTAAAAAAAAGAAAGGATATCCCAAATTAATGAAATATCCTTTTATATCCTCTTAGTTAGCTATAGTACTGTAAATTGATTTTTACTTACATATATTATAGAATGTAAGCAATATTATCAAATAGCATTTCATAGTGTTATAACTTAAAAGAGAGAAAGTGTTATACAAAAATAGATAATTATGAAGTGGCTGAAGGTTTCAAGTAGATTAGAGGTTAAGTTAAGGACAGATGGAGTGGTTTTAGAGACATCAAAAGTAATCGTTGTCGTTATTAATCTCTGTTTTCAGAAATAAACAAACTAGCACATAGCCAATAATTCTTTAGCGTTTGCAATGGCATGGTCAGAAGGTGGACTTTGACTTAGCATAGTCGCTATTGCTTTTATTCGCTCTTCCCCACTTAATTCTCTTACATTCGTATAGGTTCGACTGCCACTATTATTTTTATAGATAAAATAGTGTACATCTGCCTTAGAGGCAACTTGTGGAGAGTGAGTAATTACAGTTACTTGATGTTCATTTGATAATTTTCTGAGAATATTGCCCATTTTAAGGGCGACATCACCAGACACACCAGCATCAATTTCATCAAAGATCAAGGTAGGTAATGGAATAGAACTAGCAACCAATGATTTAATACAGAGCGTAAGTCTAGATAATTCCCCTCCTGATGCTACATCTTTTATAGAGAGAAATTTACTTCCTTTATTAGGGGCAAATAAAAATTCTACAATATCTCCACCACTCGCTAATAAAGTAGGGCTATCAGTTACTTCTACCTTAATCTTAGCATGTTCCATGGATAGCTGCCCAAGAAGATTATGAACTTTCTTTTGAAACTTATTAATCACTCCTTTTCTACGCTTAGAAAGCATAGCTGCAATGGCTTTTAGTTCTGTTTCTTCTTCATCAATGAGTACTTCTAATTTTTCAATATCACTAGAAAGATCCGCAAAAGAATTTAGTTGAGTTTGTAGAGCTTCTTGTATACTAAGCAGACCTTTGATATCTGTTACTTGATGTTTTTGTTGTAGCTTATATATTAAATCTAATCGCTCTTGCATCTCCGCTATTCTCTCTGGATTATACTCTGTAGATTCTGCTACATCTTCAAACTCTTTAGAAATCTCTTCCAATTCAATAGTGAGTCCTTCGAATTTTGTAAGAATTCTTTCTAAATCTGGATGAAATTGCCTGATTTGATTTAGGGATATATTGATCGTATTCAATTGACTAATAATGGATTGCTCGTTTTCACTCAATGCCATAAAAGCATTAGACATTTTCTTTTTAATCGTCTCTGCGTTATTGAGTTTTGATAAGCCATTCTCCAAAGATTCTTGCTCCGTTTCTAACAAGGCGGCCTTATCCAATTCATCTAATTGGAAGGCAATGAAATCAGATTCTTTCTCTGCGTTTTGATTTTGGGTAATGAGTTTGGCTAATTTTGATTGATTGGCTTTATACTGTTTATATAATTTTTGATAAGCAGCAAGTGTTAGGGTGTTACCAGCTAGTGCATCCACCATACGCAGTTGAAAGGATACATCATGTATATCCATTGTATCAAACTGTTGATGTAGATCTACAAGACTACCGCTTAGTACTTGTAAAAGCTTTAGAGTGACAGGCGTATCGTTAATGAAGGCCCTAGATTTACCAGATGGCGTAATCTCTCGCCTTATTAAAGTTTCCTCTTCATAATCTATATCGTTGTCTTCGAAGAAAGATTGAATTCCATAATTTGAAATATCGAAACTAGCCTCTATAATACATTTCTTATCTTCATCAAATAGGGATTTAGTATCTGCACGTTTACCCATTATCAAACCTAAGGCACCTAAAACAATGGATTTACCAGCACCTGTTTCACCAGTTAAGATAGTCAACCCCTCAGAGAATTGGACTGCCAATTCTTCAATTATAGCGTAGTTCTTTATATGTAGTGTTTTGATCATATTTATCTTACAACTTCTATAATTAGACACTTAAAAATTCAAATTTAGGTTTAAATTCAAACAAAACGTTTAAAATTCGTTTTTTTTAACAAAAAAAAACATCGAAAATTACGTATTTGCTATAAGCATAGTACTATTTGTGATAAATTAGTGATTGTTTATACCGTTAATTCATTGATTATCAATTAATTAAATTACATGTAGTAATTGTTTTAAAATATATTAATATTTATAATAAAAAAAAGAAATCCACTAGTGAGAATGAACCGTCCTATGCAGTACGAATGAAGCTTATATGGTCTAGTAATAAGACAGATCACAATATTTTAACTAGTAGCATAGAAACCTTTTGGCGAACAATTTGTATTGCATTACTATATAGATGGAGAATCAATTCATTTTTAAACAACTTCAAAGCAAGCATTCAACCAAACATGAAATTAAAACAAATAATAGGGGTCGTTCTAATGGGATTTATGTCTTTCTCATTATGGAATAAATTACAAGAAAGTGTAGCAAACGTGGATCAGCCAATCGCTACCAGCCTAGTGATCATTTTACTAATTTTGATATTAGTAGTAATAGTAGTCCGAGTCTTGCGCTATGAATGAAAAGGGTAAAATGAATTTCTATTTGTATACTGATATATCCCCATAATATCTGTATCTTCACTCAAAGAAATACCAGTATATCAAAATATAATTCCCAATTATGCTTACCAAATACAGTAGTTTCCTGCTTTTATGGATGGAACTACTCTTCTTAATAAGTTGTAATACCACCCCCTCCACCAATGATTTATTATCAATAGAACAATTACAATCCTTTCCTATTGCTAAGAGGAACTCGGTCTTAAATAAAACAGGTATTAATAAGAATTCCCCGCTTTTAGATAGTCTATATACTTTGCAGTCAATTCGAACCATACCATTCCCAACAGATAATATTCTACTGTCTTTAGCTTTACAGAATCAGCTTAAATTATTGAAACTTAGAAAACAATCTAAGCGTCAACGAATAGGTAATCTGACAGTCCACCTAAATCAATTAAGAACGCTCAACAAACAATTAGTATATTGGCAAAATGGGCATACGGAAACAATTAATGAGTCTTTTGATGCTTATAAAATCAAAGGGAAAGACCAACGAGGAAATGTGTACTTTACAGGATATTACACGCCAGTAATTGAGGTAGACAGTGTAATTAGCACAGAATATCCATATCCAATTTTTAATAAACCAAATAAAGAGAACTGGAAAGATGGATTTCCATCTAGAAAACAAATAGATGGAGAGGATGTACTTAATGGTTTAGGTTTGGAATTAGCCTATGCCAAAAGCCTTGCAGATATATATTATATGCAATTACAAGGCTCTGGAATCATAGAATATCCTAATGGACATCAAGAATATTTATCTTTTACAGGAACCAATAAGCACAAATATAGAAGCATTGAAACTAGAGTCATCCAATCAAAAGATTTAAAAATTTCTGATATTTCCATGGTTGGGATGAAGCGTTTTTTTAAAGAGTATCCAGAATTAGAAAAAGAAATTTTATTTACTAATCCTTCTTACGTCTTTTTTGATCGGAAAAAAAATGTTCCACATGGGGCTGGTCATGTGCCACTAACAGCAGATTATTCTATTGCGGTAGACCCTAAATATATCCCTCTTGGAAGTACGCTATTGGCAGCTATCCCGCAAGTAGATGAAGAAGGTGATTTTTCTCATCACGAATATCGAATAGTTGTAGCTCAAGATATTGGAGGTGCTATTAGAGGTAGCGGGCATGTCGATGTGTACTGTGGAATAGGGGAGGAGGCTCAAAAAAAAGCAATGGCTTTTCATCATTATGGAAGCTTGTGGTTGTTATTGCCAAAGCAAAAAGAAACAACATAAAAAGGAAATTTCTTCGTTAAATTGATATATAAATTCTTAGTTTAAAACGAGGTCGTTATTAATATACGGTCAGCATGTTCCAGTGGTCGGATGAAATGTGCAGCTTGATCGGACCACTTCAAGTGATCCGATCAATTTCAGGAAAATACCCCTGAATTATTATACACTCAAATTAATTATACTAGATGCGTATCATTTTTTGACTTTTCATTTGCCCTAACTATTTTTATCAAAATCTATAAATATTGAGAATCTTTCTCTTAAGCCTTATAAGTATCTTCTTAACGTTTGTCGCATCTGCTCAAACCATAGAGCGTTGTTATGAACTATCTGCCCCTTTCTATAATCCACAGTTATCGGAGGAGTTAGAGCAGTATACGGCCGAGTGGATAAAAAATAAACCATTAACTAGTCGTTCAAAAATAACCATACCCGTAGTTGTACATATCGTTTGGAATAAGGAAGAAGATAATATTTCAGACGAACAAGTTCATTCTCAAATAGCAGCCCTCAATAGAGACTTTCGATTAGAAAATGAAGATCTTTCTATTGTCTCTAGTTTTTTTGAAAATATTATAGGTAATGTAGGATTTGAATTTTGTTTGGCAACTTCTGATCCTGCTGGAAATCCAACTACTGGAATTACAAGAACAGAAACTAGATTTACTAACGTTGGTGCTGAGGCAAGTTCAAATATTTATTATACAGACGAAGGAGGAAAAGATGCTTGGGATACAGAGAGATACCTTAATATATGGGTGGCAGAAACGGGCATGGCTTTGGGGCATGCATCGAGGCCAGGAGAAAACATTGCAGAGGAAGATGGAGTGGTTGTCCACACCAAATGCTTTGGTACCATTGGAACGGTGCAACCTCCTTATAATTTAGGCAGGACTACCACCCATGAGATTGGGCATTATTTTAATTTATTGCATCTGAATGGAAGTAGTTCTTCCTGCGAAGATGATGATATGGTCTTGGATACCCCAAATCAGATGACCAATTATCTTGGTTGTCCAGATATCAATACCTTTAGCTGTGGTACACAAGATTTAATTTCTAATTATATGAATTGGGTAGATGATGCCTGTATGGCAATGTTCACACAAGGGCAAGTAGATCGGATGCATGCCGCATTGAATGGAGCAAGATCTGGTTTATTAGAAAATACAGCATGTCTGCCGACTAGCACTTCACAAAGCATGGAATCCAAGGTATCTATTTTTCCTAATCCAGCAAGAGATTTTGTGTATGTGAAAAATACTTCGGATCAGGTACAGGAAAGTAGGTATCAGATATTTACTACCAAAGGACAGAAAATAAAAGAAGGGATATTCCATAACAACAATCCTTTGAATAGAATATCCCTTCCTTTTCCGTCAGGGGTATATTTAATAGAATATACAGTCGATAATGAGAAAACGGTTAAAGTGCTTTTGCTATTCTAAAACGGTTCTTTTTTACGCCTTTCATTTTATTAGGGATAGTTGTCTTTTTGCAAAAATAAAGATGCGCTGGAGGCAAATTGTCTAACACGGTTGTGGTAGTACATTCATCAAATATGGC
>CAKZUM010000506.1 GCA_937921525.1 uncultured Saprospiraceae bacterium | reverse complement strand
CGGACTCTTAGTAGCAGACACTTAGAAAGTGGCTGATACTTGGGGTCTACGAAAAGGTGTCAGCCATTTTTAAAATGTCTGCCACCAAGAATTCGTCGTTAATGACCTGATTATCAAGCGCCTTTTCTGATAGCCTGACGGCTATGGTTACAAACTTCAACCATCGACCCATATATTTTTCAATGAATTATATAGTACGATTTTGACTTTTCATTTGCCCTAATAGCAAACCTAATTTTAATGAATCTACCCATAAAATTTGCTCGAAGATATTTATTTGCCAAGCGATCCACGAATGCTATTAATGTCATTTCTGGGATTACTATTTTGGGCTTATCCATAGGTACAGCGGCATTGATATTAGTACTTTCTGTTTTTAATGGTTTAGAAGATTTAATTTCTAGTATGGTAGATTCTTTCAACCCCGATGTGAAAGTAGCCGTTTTAGAAGGGAAAGTATTTTCTATTGATCCAGAGCAACTGGCAATTATTAAGCAGATAGATGGGATTGCTTATGTATCTCAAACAATAGAAGAGATTGCGTTTTTCCAATACAAGAATAGTCAAGATGTAGGAATGCTGAAAGGGGTAGATGAGGATTTTCATCAGGTGACTCAAATAGATTCTACCTTGTTTGAAGGAAAATATCAGTTAAGTGAAGAAAACAGTAACTACGTGATTTTAGGAAGTGGAATGCGCCGAAAGCTAGGGGTGAATATTGATGATCCTTTCAACAATCTTAAGGTGTATATGGCTAAACGAAAAAGCTCTTTATCCAAACCTTTTAGACAATTATATGCCGTTCCAAAAGCTACCTTTAATATTCAAGCAGACTACGATAATCAATACGTGCTTTCTTCTCTTTCTTTTGCCAGAAAACTATTAAATTATAAAACGGAGGTAAGCTCTTTAGAAATTAAGTTGCAAAAAAATGCGGATGAAGCAGCAGTAGTATCAGCCATTAAAGATATTATGGGCCCGAAATATTCCGTTAAAAATCGTTACGAACAAGACGAAGCATTTAACAAAATAATGAATGTAGAGAAATGGATGAGCTATGCTATCTTATGCTTGACATTACTACTGGTAGCCTTTAATATGATCGGTGCGTTGTGGATGATTGTGTTGGATAAGAAAAAAGATATATCTATTCTTAAATCTATGGGCGCAACAGATACAACTGTTCGAAATATTTTTTTAAATGAAGGTTTATTATTGTCTTTATTAGGGATGGGAATAGGGTTTGCGATTGCAATAATTTTCTATCTATTACAAAAGACTTTTGGTATTATTCCTAGTCCAGGATTTATAGTAGAGTCATATCCTATTACGATGCACTTTACAGATTTTATCGTGGTAGCTATTACCGTATTAGTTGTAGGATTAGTTGCATCTATTGCACCAGCTTTAAAGGCCGCTAGTATTCCTGCTATTTTGAGGGAAGGGTAGTAACTAAAAAAAGGTCTCGATATAGTATCGAGACCTTTTTTAAATATGGTAACCAAAAAGTTAGTGGTGTAATCGTTTTGTCTTAAAACAAAGTATTACCGACTAAGTAATTCCGCCGCTTTTTTAGAACCCAAAGCTGCTGCTTTTTTCCAATCGCTTTTGAAACCTTTCTTACCAGCCTTTTTAAGTGCTATCCCTCTGTAAAGTAGTCCGTCAGGACCAGCAGCTTTACCTCCTTCTGTTTCAATATTCATTGCTTCATTAAAAGCAACAACAGCCTCCTTGTAATCTTCTAATTCTAAAAGGGCTTTACCATATTTGTTAAAGACTTCTTTTCTCCATCTGAAATTTGGATCATCCGCTGCGAAATTTCTTTTAGAAAAGAATTTGAAATCTTCAGCAGCACCTTTATAGTCACCTAGTTTCATCAAACAATTTCCTTTAAGACGACGCGCTTTCCAATAAACAGTTTGTAAAGGAATAGATCGTTTAACAGTCTTTGCTAGATCAGCGACTGCTTTCTCCAAGTCTTTGTTTAATAAATGAATGGCTGCTCGACCGAAATAGGCATCAGGATTGTTGTCATAAATATTGATGCTCTTTGTGAAATCATAAAGGGCATCCTTATAATTCTTCAATCTGAAGTTAATTTGGCCTCTTCGTTCGTAGGCTTGTGCGTGGCGCTCATACTTAGAGATAGCCTTATTAAGGGCTTCTATGGCCTCGTTTTCCTTACCTTTTTCTTTGATAAGTTCTCTACCTTTCAAGAATGCCTGAACGGCAATCTTATCACTGTGTGGCTCTATAATATGGCTTTCGATGATTTTTCCATCAATTAACCATGCACTTAAAGAACCCGCAACAGCGTATTGGGCTAGGTATTGAAACAGACTAATGGTTGTTTTCCATTTTTTTTCCGTTCCATAGATAACTACTCTAGGAAGATTTAAACGAAATTCTTCTGGAACGAACATTTCCTCTGCACTAAGAAGAAGGTCGTTCTTGTAGTAAGTCTCCAATCGGCGCTCATACATTTGAAACACCTTTTGGTAACTTTTAAGACTGCCAAATTCAAGGCTGCCTTTAAAGATGATTTTGAAATTTTTTACATTGGTCACCATGACAAATACTGCTTTATTGATTGATGTTATTTACATATTTTTTTATTGAGCCAGTTGTTAATGTTATTCTATGAAAGAATAATCGTATAGCACAACCATCTTTACCAAGACTACTTGGTAGGAATATACTTTTTTGTCTAGCGTATAAAGTACTTTACTGTAATTATGCCTCTTAAGATTCTCACTATGAAAAGTGATTGGTTGGCTTTAATGCATTACAATCTCTATTACGATCTAGTTTTCTCGGTATGTATGTTCAGTTATTAGGAATCTGTCCTTGGAATTGACTTTAGTATGTTTTCTTTAATTTTGGGTATGTATGTAGGAACAAGGTGTAGGCTAGTTTTTTGCACAGTATACAAATCTACGAAAAAATATGGAACAAACAAAATTTCTTCTAATTTTTAAATTCATAAGTCGTTATGAATCAGGTAGAAAGGAGAGAGTTCTTAGAATTCGGTAGAACTCTTTGAGCGAAAGAGGCAGTTTTTATACTTGTTTTGTACCATATTTAGGTTATTCATGTAGTGCATATTGTTATTTTTATTTTTAGGGTATATTCGATTCTCTTGCTTTAGCTGACTACTATATTTTTAGGATTAATACAATACATAATACATTAAAAAGACAATAAATTAGATGCCTATTAAGCTGTTAAATATTAGATTATGAATAATGATTAATTTTTATATTAAATAAAAATAATAATTTTATTTTTTCTTATTATAAAAAATATGTATTGCTTTTATTTTGATTTAGTTGCGATTGTATATGTACGCAAAATATAATTTCACTATTTAATTATTATATAAAATATTATTTACATAAAAAAATACCTATTTAAGCTAATTGGTTAATAATCATTCCTATTAAAGTTCCAAAAACAGATTTACTACTTTAGGAGTAGAAATTTTTAAAAAAGAAAAAAGAAAAAGCAAAATTGATTTACTCCACTGCATTAATTTCTTTAAAAAATAAAAATTGTCTACGAAGTTGTTACTAACTTTGATCTTGAAA
>CAKZUM010000505.1 GCA_937921525.1 uncultured Saprospiraceae bacterium | reverse complement strand
TCAAGTACACGAATATTTAGCAGATAAAGCAGCGATTACTTTAGGCAATAAACATCAATATGGACAACTGCTTTTGACACAGGCTAGTACTAATCAAATCCCAAGAACCAAGGTTCAAATTCCAATAAGCAACACCTTTATTAAATCACCCATAAAAAACAGAATTATTATGTTGTTACAACCTATTTCGCCTACAAAGAATTTTTGGAAATACCTTTTTGTGTTACCGATATTGGCTATTGTGTTTTTTGCTTGTCAACCTGAAACGGTAGAAGTCCCTAT
Organism: uncultured Saprospiraceae bacterium; assembly: GCA_937921525.1. Classification (GTDB taxonomy): domain Bacteria; phylum Bacteroidota; class Bacteroidia; order Chitinophagales; family Saprospiraceae; genus JAFMDF01. The sequence goes on along the minus strand of CAKZUM010000505.1, from coordinate 2,650 downwards.
TAAAAATGTGGCTGCTATACAAGTTGAGCAAATGGATACGATCATTATGTTCGATCCTGTTACGAATGAAGAGACCATTCAAGTTGTTAAAAATAATAAACCAGAAATTATAGAAAAGATACCTAATAAAAATATTTCTATAATTAAAACAGATCAGCAGATGGTCGGAGACGATTATGTGACTGATACGATTATAACCTTCGACCCAGAAACCTATGCCGAAACTGTTCATTTAGTTAAAACACCAATCTATAAAGAAGTAGATCAAATGCCAGTCTTTGGAGATTGCCCTGGCTTATCTGGAGAAGCATTAAAAAACTGTAGCCAGAACGCCTTGTTATCCTATATCTTCAGTCATGTCCAATATCCTAAAGAAGCGGCTGCAAATAATATTGAAGGAACTGTTTTAACCAAGTTTGTTATTAGAGAAGATGGCTATATAGAGCATTTAAAAATTGAACGAAGCGTAAGTCCTGATATTGATGCAGAGGTGCAGCGAGTACTTAGTAAGATGCAAAATTACAGTGACAAAGCATTATGGAAGCCGGGTATAAAGGATGGGGAAAAAGTAAACGTGCAGTTTGTATTACCTATCAAATTTAAATTGGAGTAATTCCTTATTGGAAAAGGAAATTCTTCCAGTCGGATCACTCACGTGGTCCGATTGGAAGAATTTTCTCATTCCTACATATGAATCGCCCGATTGTCCGTAGCTGCTAAGGCAGCTTCTTTAAATGCTTCCGTGTAAGTAGGATGCGCATGACTAATTCTGGCAGCATCTTCTGCGGAAGCTTTAAATTCCATCAAGGCGACTGCCTCCGCAATCATATCTGCGGTACGGGCGCCGACCATGTGTACGCCCAATATTTCGTCTGTATCTTTATGAGCTAAGACTTTGACCATTCCATCTATATCCATACTAGCCCTAGCTCTACCTAATGCTTTGAATGGAAATTTTCCTGCCTTATAAGGAATACCTGCTTCTTTTAATTGACCTTCTGTTTTACCGACCCCTGCCACTTCTGGCCAAGTATAAACTACGCCCGGTATTAGATTGTAATCAATATGCGGCTTTTGACCAGCCATGTATTCTGCTACTAAGGTACCTTCCTCTTCCGCTTTATGCGCAAGCATAGCTCCTTTTATCACATCGCCTATAGCGAAGATACCAGAGACTTTTGTTTCTAGATGATCGTTGACAACGATCCTGCCTTTTTCGTCTTTTTCAATGCCTACATTTTCTAAACCTAAGTTATCCGTATAAGGTCGTCTACCTATGGCAATTAAACAGTAATCTGCTTTGAATTCGACTTCTTCTTCTGTCTTTCGATTTTTAGCTTTTACTGTTACTTGTTTACCATTCGATTGTACATCGGTCACCATGTGTTGCAGATTGAATTTCATCCCGCCTTTTTTCAAAGAACGTTGTAATTCTTTTCCACAATCTTTATCCATCCCTGCGAGAATTTTATCTGCAAATTCCACTACTTCTATATCTGTTCCTAATCGAGAAAAAACAGAACCTAGTTCTAAGCCGATCACGCCACCTCCTATGACAACCATCTTCTTCGGCACTTTATCTATATTTAATGCCTCTGTAGAAGTGATAATTCTTTTCTTATCGTAATTAAATGCTGGGGGCGTTATGGGCTTTGAACCAGTAGCAATAATGATTTTACCTGTTTCTATCGTCTCTTTAGTTCCATCATCTTTAGCGATTTCTATCGAAGTAGGCGTTTTGATCGTACCATGCCCATGGTGTACGGTAATTTTATTTTTTTTCATTAAAAACTGAATTCCTCCTACCGTCTGCGCAATTACTTCATCCTTTCGCTTTATCATCTGCGGCATATTGACCTTCACCTTTCCTACCTCAATACCATGCGTCTCAAAGGTGTGGGTTGCATTATGATAATGTTCTGAAGAATCCAATAATGCTTTAGAAGGAATACAACCTACATTCAAACAAGTACCTCCCAAAGTAGAATACCGTTCAACAATAGCGGTTTTCATTCCTAATTGTGCACATCGGATAGCGGCTACATATCCTCCTGGGCCAGAACCAATTACTGTTACATCATATTTCATAAGTCGATTTTTATATTTTTTGGTTTTTATTAAAAACCAATACTTTTAAAAGAAGTTGCGATATTATCAATTATTGAGGAGACTATAAAGGGGGCTGTAATGAAAAAACAAGGAACAGACTCCGATTGAATTGATTTTTTACTGTTTTAACTATTTCAAACTGGCAAAAGAGTAGAGATCTTCATAATATTACAACATACTATAATACGATTATTATGAAAAAAAACCTATTGTTTCTATTCTTACTTTTAAACCTTCAGATGTATGGACAAGAAACATACCGAGAAGACTTGGAGGAAAATACTGTTGACCAGTTCCCTATGTTTATTGGTATTTATCCTAGCGTATCTGCTCCAATAGGTGCTTTTAATAAAAATATGAATAGGGCAGGTTTTGGCGGTGGAATTGAGTTTTTAGTGAATATAAAACAAACCCAATTCTATGCTGGTTTCGCTTCTAATATTGCCAATTATGGAAATGAGACTCTTGAGTTTGTAGATAGTGATGGCTTTACTTTAGACTGGAAAACTAATTCTAGTTTGTGGGATAATCATCTACTGAT
>CAKZUM010000504.1 GCA_937921525.1 uncultured Saprospiraceae bacterium | reverse complement strand
AAGTCAAAATCGTAATATGTAATTCATTGGAAAATGTTTGGGTCGATGGTTGAAGTTTGTAACTTCAACCTAATATTTTGAAAGTTTGTAACTTTCTTCCACTAATACATATTATAAAAACGACTTTTCGTTCGCCCTAATCTACTAATTAATATGAACGTAGTCATAACAGGTGCCACTAAAGGTATTGGCAAAGCCATTGCAACAGCTTTTGTATCGGAGGGGGCTAATTTATTAGTTTGTTCCAGAAATTTTGAAGAACTCAAAGCCTTCAAGAAAGAAATGCTTACCATCAATGCAAATAGTAAGGTATGGATCAAAAAGGCAGATGTTAGTAAAAAAAAGGATGTCTTAGCGTTTGCTCAATATGTTTCTAAAAATATCGATCAAGTGAATGTATTAGTTAATAATGCAGGTAACTTTATAACGGGTAATATTTTAGAAGAGGAAGATGGTATTTTGGAGCAACTCATTGAAACGAATTTATATAGTGCTTTCCATTTGACGAGAGCCGTATTACCGCTCTTAAAAAATAGTAAGAAGGGGCATATATTTAATATGTGTTCCATTGCCAGTAAGAAAGCCTTGCCCAATTGTGGTTCTTATTGTATTTCCAAATTTGCTTTACTGGGGTTCTCCAAAGCTTTAAGGGAAGAATTAAAAAATCAAAAAATTAAAGTTACTGCTCTACTGCCTGGTGCAACTTGGTCTAATGCTTGGGCAGGTGTGGAATTACCTGCAAAGAGATTAATGGAAGCACAGGATATTGCTAAAATGGTTGTCAGCACTTTTCATCTAGGGGACTCCGCAGTTGTGGAAGAAATTGTAATGCGTCCACAACTGGGAGATTTATAAATCAACCAACTGTTACAGGTCGATTTTCCCAAGCCCAGGCTGTCGCCATTATCTCTTCGATTTGACGACTAGGTTTCCAACCAAGTAATCGTTCTGCTTTTTCCGAGTTCGCATAGATAGCAATTACGTCACCTGCTCGTCGGTCTCCTAATTTATAATTCAAAGCAACTTTTGTCACTTTTTCAAAAGCATGGATTGCTTCTAAGACACTTACGCCCTGCCCTATCCCCAAATTAAATACATCGTAGTTCTTTGTTTGGGGCTGCTCTATTAAATATTGAAGTGCTTTTGTATGCGCATTTGCTAAATCCATCACATGGATATAGTCTCGAATACAAGAGCCATCCTTTGTATCATAATCTGTTCCATTAACTGTCAATTGCTCCCTTTTACCAATTGCCGTTTCTGTGATAGCAGGTACTAGAAACCAGCCTTTATTAAAAGATGATTCACCGATCAATGCAGATTCATGTGCCCCTGCTGGATTAAAATATCGTAAAGAAATGCTATTAATATGTTGGTGCGTTTTAGAAAAATCTTCTAATATATGCTCGCCCATTTGCTTTGTTCGTCCGTAGGGACTTTCCGCTGGTTTGAAAGGCGTTTCTTCCGTTACGGGGATAGCATCTGGATTTCCATACACCGTACAAGAGGAAGAGAAAATAAAGTTATTAACTTTAAATTCTTTCATGCAGTCCAATAAATTGAGTAAGCTGTTGACATTATTTCTGAAATAAGCCAATGGTTCGTTGACAGATTCTGCCACACTCTTTCTTGCCGCAAAATGAATAATGCCACCTATATCTGGATTAGCTCTAAATATTTCCTTCGTTGCAGCTAAGTCTGCTAAGTCTACAGCATAGTTTTTTACCGTTTTACCCGTAATAGCAGCTATCCCCTTCAATACGGATGGGTCAGAATTGATGTTGTTATCAGCAGAGATAACGTCAAATCCATTATCTATTAAATCGACTAAGGTGTGGCTGCCGATATACCCACAACCTCCTGTTACTAGTATTTTTGCCATATTTGGTTTATTTTAAAACTTATCTTTGCGAATAAAAGTAATTAATTTTTTTATAATGAAAATAGGATTATTCTTCGGTTCTTTTAATCCAATCCATGTTGGGCATTTAATTATTGCCAACTATATGGTCACTAATACGGATTTAAAACAAGTTTGGTTGGTTGTTTCTCCACAAAATCCTTTTAAAAAAAAATCCTCCCTTGCGAATGATTATGATCGCTTGCATCTCGCTAACTTAGCTGTTGAAGGAAATCCTAATTTACAAGTATCTAAAATTGAGTTTGGGCTACCACAACCCTCTTATACCGTAGATACTTTAGCCTATTTGAAAGAAAAGCATCCTGCACATGAATTTGTTTTAATTATGGGAGGAGATAATATTGCTAGTTTTCATAAATGGAAAAACTACGAGCATATTTTAGCCCATCACGAAATCTATGTCTACAGTAGACCTAATTATAAAGAAGGGGATTTGATAAATCATCCTAAAGTCCATTCTTTTGAAGCGCCGTTGATGGAAATATCTGCTAGCTATATTCGGCAATGTATTAAAGAAGGTAAGTCTGTTAAATACCTAGTGACGCAGCCTGTTTTGGAGGCTTTAGAAAGTACTACTTTGTATCGTTAGTAAAGCGGATTAACAATCCGCCTTATGCAGACATCTTAAATGAAAACCGATCAAACAAAGATACACTAATGATGGAATATCCTAACCAAAAAGTCATCGATCCCACTTGATAATTCAATGGCGCGTCTAGTAAAAATACTAGAAAATAAAAAGCAAAAAATGCTCCGCTCAATACAGTCGTCCAGTATTTTTCTGCACAAGCACATTGATACAGCCAATACAAACAAATTAACATAAATGCACCCAAAGCTAAAATACCTCCAGATGCCCAGTAATACAGATACTGGTTGTGGGTATTAACAGGAAATTTTAAAGATTCATTTTGGTAGGCTATGCTCATCGTCTTATCATAGTCCCCAAGTCCAACACCTAACATGGGTTGCTCCTGAATAATTTCCCAAGTATGTTTCCAAGATAATAAACGCCGGACACTTGTAAAATGGGTATAGTCATAATTTTTATAAGTACCATCTTGAAAAGTTCCTAACTCCCATGTCATTTGATTGTAGCGAGTTTGAATACTTGGTATCGTTTTATAGGCTACTAGTGGAAATATTATTGTGCTCACCAATAATCCTATAGTCCCGATAAGAATAGCAATACTTCCTCCCCATTTAGTTTTCAAATGAGGGTATCCATATTGATAAAAAATACCAATCACCCAAATACTTATACCCAAAATAAAGCCTAACTGTGCGCCTCTAGCCCCTAGTATTATTAGCCCTATCAACAATAAAATCAAAGTAGAATTTCTAAAAAAATAAGGCAGTCTTTGACCAACCGCTAAATGAAAAATAATCCACAATTCTAGAAAAATAGCTAATACAATAAGATAGCTAAACTGTAAACGATCAACAAAAGGACTATAAGCACCAAAGGCCTGCCTCTTCTCATGTACTACATATTCCTTCATCCCTACTAAATCCGTTATCTGTTGAACTATAGAATCTGGCAGTAAAAACAGCACAAACGTAATTCCTACAGCTATGGAAACTGCTCGAATCAACATATTCACATACCCATAATATCGTTTGTGTATCAAAAAAAGGTTGGCGTAAAAGATAAGTGGAATTCCTATAATTTTACTTTGACTAATCAATTCTTTTATCCCTTTTGTCACATCCTCAGAATAGAGAATACTACTGGCTAATACTATAAATAGTAAACAAGGTAATAAGAATATTTTTTTTACAATTTTTAGGGAAGTATTATCTTCTATAACAGGAGGTTGGTCAACTCTATTCGCATTCCATTTTTTCTGTAATAAGCTAAAAGCAGATAGTATTAATAAACCTACATATACAGTAGAGGCAACTCCTTTAGAAAAAGGTAGGGAGATTAAGAACACACTAAAGAATAGATGGAATAGAAATTTATAGTTAAATTTTCGCATAATTCGGCAAGATTATCCAGCTAGTTGACACTAGCTATATGAAAGTTTTACCACGGATTCACGGATTAAGCTAAGAAGTTGTTTAATCCGTGAATCCGTGGTAAAAATG
>CAKZUM010000503.1 GCA_937921525.1 uncultured Saprospiraceae bacterium | reverse complement strand
TAACACGCCTTAGATATTTTTTTACAATTCGTATCTTTGTTATAGCGTTCAAATAAACATGTTTGTTTTAAGCAAAAATTACTTATCCAATTAGACGCTCTACATTTTGATCCTCACTCATGAAAAGATCTATATTTTTTTGTTTTTTATTTTTTAGCGTATCGGTATTTGCACAAGCTCCATTAGTTATTTCTAAAAAAATAAACTGGGCAGAATCAGCAATTGTTCACAATCCTACTGGACTTCAAGAGCGATTGATTTGGTCTTTTGATGGGGCATTATTCAATGCCCGCCAACCCGATTGGCCAGTACTAATGGAACGTTTTAAAGTAAGGGGGGATGGAGAATTATCTGTTACTATCCTCAATGCACAGTATGAACCTTTTGATAAGACTAATTCTAGTGTTGAGGGGGTCGGAACGTCTTTAGATATACACACGACTATAGAACAAGAACGAAACCAATTTTTTGGGAAGGTATTTTTTACGCCTATTATTAAAGACGGGAATCAGTATAAACGCTTGGTTTCGATTCAATTAGAGGTCCAATGGCAGCCCAAAAGTGGCTCAGATCTTAGATTACGGGGCCCTGAACATGCACTTAATTCTGTACTAAAAGATGGGGCTATCTATAAGTTGGCAGTTTCTGAAAACGCTATACACCGACTTAGTTATACTTTTTTAAAAGAAGAATTAAATATTGATATTGACAATATTGATCCTAGAACCATTCAATTATATGGAAACGGAGGCGGTATACTGCCAGAAGCTATCGCTGTAGATCGAAAAGATGATTTAGTGGAAAACGCCGTATTAATAGTGGGCGAGGAAGATGGACGTTTTGATCCAGAAGATTATCTATTATTCTATGGAGAAGGACCAGATCAATGGGAATTTGAAGAAGAGCAAAAAGTGTTTAATAGGGTCTCCAATATCTATGATGATAATAATTACTATTTTTTAAAAATAGGGGGATCAAACGGCTTACGTATTAAAGAGCAAAATTCTATTGCATCTACTGCTTACACTTCTACAGGTTTCGATGATTATATTCGATTAGAAGAAGATTTAATTAATCTGTTAGATAATTTTGCCTCCGCACAAGGAACGGGTAAAAACTGGTATGGAGATTTATTTGAAACAATAAGAGAGAAAAACTACAATGATTTTACTTTTCCTAATATTATCCGAGAAGCGCCTGCTCATATAAAAGTAGCTTTTGCAGGAAGAAGTAATAGTGCCACTAGCTACAATGTAAGGGTAGGAGGGCAGACTTTTACGGAAAATATACGCCTATCTCGTACAGGTGATATTGAAGATAGGTATGCGCATATTGGAGTCGTCTCTGAATTTTTCACTCCCAATGGAGACGATTTATCTGTAGGGATTGAATATCCTGCTACGGCGAGTAGCAAAGGTTGGTTGGATTATATTCAGATCAATGCTAGACGCCAATTAATTGCAACAGGAGATCAATTGATATTTAGAGATCATCAGACAATAGACTTCCCAACTAGTACTTTTCAGATTGCTAATACAAACAATGATACCCAAGTATGGGATATTAGCAATCCTACTCAGCCTTCCAATCAAGCCATAGAAAGAAGTAATGGAACTATCCAATTCGGTACTAATACAGAAGCGTTAAAGGAGTTTATTACTTTTTCAACAACAGGCTTTTTTCCAGCACCACTTTCCTTAGGCTTAATTGATAATCAAAATATACATTCCATAGAGGAGGCAGATTTAATCATTATTTATCCCTTAGCTTTCGAACAAGAAGCGCAACAATTAGCTAATCATAGGAGAACGCATAATGGTTATGAGGTGAAGACCGTATTATTAGATCACGTGTTCAATGAATTTTCTTCTGGTAGATTAGATCCTACTGCTATTAGAGATTTTGCGAAAATGGTACATGATAGAAGTAATCGATTCAAGTATTTGCTACTGCTTGGAGATGGATCATTTGATTTTAAAAACATAAAAAACTTAGAAAATCCATCAGGATTCATTCCTGTTTATGAAACAACGGAATCTTTACATCCTATTGAAGGCTTTCCATCAGATGATTATTATGGCTTATTAAGTGATAATGAAGGAGCTAATTTAAAAGGGGCTTTAGACATTGCGGTTGGGCGTATTCCTGTAAAGTCAAAAGAAGAAGCCAAAGCAGTAATTAATAAATTAATCAATTACGATACGAATGCTGGTACACTAGGAGATTGGCGATTACGACAGGTCTTCGTAGCAGATGATGAAGATAGTGGCTTGCATCAACGACAAGCCAATCAGATTGCGACTAAAGTAGATACGATATATGATGTTTTTAATGTCAATAAAATATTCTTAGATGCTTATCAGCAAGTCACCACACCCGGTGGGCAGCGATACCCAGCGGCTAAAGCGGCCATCAATAATAATATTTTCAAAGGGGCATTGGTCATCAATTATTTAGGACATGGAGGGTCTACGGGGTGGACACAAGAAAGAGTCTTACAAATAAATGATGTGTTGAGTTGGACTAATTTTAATAAACTACCCCTATTTGTAACGGCTACCTGTTCTTTCACTGGATATGATGATGCTAATTTCGTAACAGCAGGGGAAGAAGTGCTATTGAATCCAAGGGGTGGAGGAATTGGATTATTCACGACAGTTAGAGCTGTATATTCTTCTTCCAATGAACGATTGACAAAGGCTGTATTCGATCAATTGTATGAAAAAGTAGATGGGGTGAATCTGCCAATTGGAGAAAAGATGCGTTTAGGAAAGAATAGTAATTCAGCAGATACCACTAGTATTAATGCCCGAAAATTTACTTTAATAGGAGACCCTTCCATGCAGTTGGCTTTGCCTAGATATGAAGTTATTACTGAAAAAATAAATGACCAATCAATTCAAGCGAGTCAGATAGATACGATTCGGGCTTTACAAAAAATAAAGATTGAAGGTTACATAGCTGCCCCTAATGGGTCAGTTTTAAGCTCTTTTAATGGGAGAATATATCCAACTATTTTTGATAAAAAAATAGAGGTAGCTAATTTAGGACAAGATGCAAGTAGTCGAATTTTGCCTTTTGATATTCAAAAGAATGTATTATTTAAAGGAACAGCAAGTGTTCAAAATGGACGTTTTCAATTTACTTTTGTTGTGCCAAAAGATATTAACTACGAATTTGGACCTGGCAAAATTAGTTATTACGCAGAAAATGGAGAAGAGGATGCGAGTGGATATTATGACCGTATAATAGTAGGAGGCACGGACGCAAATGCCGAAAATGATACCCAAGGGCCTTTAGTAGAAGTCTTTATGAATGACTCTACTTTTGTTTTCGGAGGCACTATAGATCCCAATCCTACTTTGTTAGTGTTACTGTCTGATGAAAATGGCATAAATGTAGCAGGTACTAGCATTGGACATGACTTGACGGGTCTATTAGACAATGATACGAAGAATACTCTACTACTAAATGACTTCTATGAATCTCGTCTAGATGACTATACGAAAGGAACTGTAAGGTATCCGTTAAAAGACCTAGCCGTTGGAACGCATCAGATAAAAGTAAAAGCTTGGGATGTATTTAATAATTCATCAGAGGGATTTACAGAATTTGTGGTAGACAATTCTGCGGAAGCAGCTTTAGAACGAGTGTTAAATTATCCAAATCCTTTTACTACAAATACGGAATTTCAATTTTTACATAATCTAGGATCAGGGCAACTATTAGACGTGCAGGTGCGTATCTTTACTGTCTCTGGTCGATTAGTGAAAACGATTGATTCGCAAGTCCTTTCTGAAGGCAATCGAGTGACAGGAATTAGCTGGGATGGGAAGGATGATTTTGGCGGACAATTAGCAAGAGGCGTTTATGTATATAAAGTAAGCATTTTATCTACTGGTGCTAATGGGAAAACAACAGATAGCGATTTTGAAAAGTTAGTGATATTGAAGTAAAATAAGCTGGACTTTAGCTATTAGCTTCAAACAGTTGTCATTGACGTTTACTAAACCTTTGAGATTTAGTAAACGTGTACTTTCAAAGCTATTTCCCTACATTTTGATCGATACCTTATCCTTTATCTTAAGTTTTTCTTAACAGTAACAATAATTTTTTAAAATTATAGTTTTTAAGTTGTATTCTAACAACTTGAGATCTTGTAGTTGTTAATTCATATATACTTGATCTCACATCGGCAATCTGATGGTATAATAAATAGATGATCGGTTTCTATTCATCTAATAAACAAACACCTTCAGAATTATAAAAAAAAGAGCAACAACAATCATTTAACATGAGCTATTTCGACGAAACAAATGCTTACATTTGCGACTTTTTAAGTCCAAAAAGCAGCAATGCAATGAAAAAAATATCTATTTCCCTTTTTACTTTTTGTTTAATACTTGGTCTGACCCAACAAGCCCAAGCGCAATGTTTTGAGGATCCACCAGGTAGTGGAAATTTTGTGACGGCATTAGGAGAACCATGTGTTAATACTATTATTACAGCAGTACCTTTTTTGAGAATTGCGCCAGATGCTAGGGCAGCGGCAATGGGAGATGCAGGAATAGCCGTATCAGCAGATGCCAATGCTTTACATTTTAATGCTTCAAAATTAGCTTTTGCAGAAGATAATGGAGGGATTGCAGTTACTTATACACCGTGGTTGAGAGCTTTAAATGTTAATGACGTTTATTTAGCGTACTTATCTGGATTTTTTAAATTGGGTGATGAGGATTTAGAAGCGGTTGGATTTGGCTTGCGTTATTTCTCCTTAGGAGACATCGCCTTCACGGATGAGAACGGGATGCCTTTGGGAAATGGACGACCTAATGAATTTGAAGTGAATGGTGCTTATTCTAGAAAATTATCTGACAACTTAGCGGTTGGATTAGGCGCCAAGTTTATTTATTCTAACCTTGCTGCTGGACAAGAAGTAGGTGGCGAAGAGATTACTGCTGGTATAGCAGGTGCGGCGGACGTATCATTAACTTATACTACAGAAGTGGAATTAAATAATGGTACTTCTAACTTGACTATCGGTGGTGCTTTATCTAATATTGGATCAAAAATCACTTATACGAACTCGATTAATAAAGACTTTATTCCTGCTAATTTTGGTATTGGAGCAGCTTGGGATTTAGATTTTGATGAATATAATAGATTAACAGTAGCCTTAGATTTTAATAAATTGATGGCCCCTACACCTGATCCTTCTCAAGAAGATGCTGATGGAGACGGTGTACCTGATTACAAGCAAGTATCTACATTTGCTGGTATATTAGGTTCTTTTGGAGATGCCCCAGGTGGATTCTCTGAAGAATTGAGAGAGTTAATGTATTCCGTAGGTATTGAGTATTGGTATGACAAGCAATTTGCTGTTAGAGCTGGTTATTTCCACGAGCATGCTACAAAGGGTAATCGTAAATATTTTACGGTAGGACTTGGTTTAAAATATAATGTATTTGGGTTGAATATTTCTTACTTAGTACCAACAACTAATCAAAGAAATCCATTAGATAATACTTTAAGATTTTCTTTATTATTTGACTTTACTGCTTATGAGTCAGATTTGTAAACTTTAAATACACTACTGGACATTGTTTAGAACAGAGAGCAGAGAAGAGAGAGTAGAGACGTATTTCGATTAGAAAACAACGAAATTTCGTCATTTTTTAAACGAAATCTGTCTCTAGTCTCTGCTCTCTATTCTCTGCTCTTTAAAATGTCCAGTAGTGTGACTTTAAATACACTACTGGATATTTTCTGATTTGTATTCCTAAGTATATCCGAACCAAAAAAGTAGTTGACATTTTTACCACGGATTAACGGATTAGAATAATCTGTGAATCCGTGGTAAAATTCTCACATAGCTTAGTACCAACTACCAACTAACTGACGATTTTTTCCTTCAACGACATACATCTCTATTCTCTTCTCCCTATTCTCTGCTCTGCGCGCTCTCTATTCTCCTTAGTAGCAATAATCATATACTGATAATCCAAAGTTCGATCATCCACTAAATCAAGTTTAAAACCAGCTTGCACTAATTCTTTTTCTACTACATAAAGCGGTATTTTCTCTTCCTGTGTAGGACCAATAGGCAAGTGACGCATTTTAAAATCAATTATAAGTATTTGACTATTTGGCTTCATTCCTTTTTTTATCTTTTTTAAATAGGCCAAATGATCGGGGAGGTAGGCGTAAATATTCATTAGTATAACTACATCTACTTCTTGATCTTTTAAACTAGGATTATCAGGTTGGGTCAATCTAGTTTCTATGGCTTGTTGTTTGTTGGGTGCGAGAATCTCTAAACGCATACTGTCAATAAAGCCCAGAGATAATGGATCAATATCAATGGCAATAACTTTTTTAGCATTTTGAGCTATCTGAAACGAAAAATATCCATAAGGTCCTGCGCCTATATCTGCTACTACTTTATCTGATAAATCCCCTAATTGTTGGATAATCATTCTTGGTCGCTGCCAAATAGTTCGATTTTTATTGCCTCTTTTTGCTTCAAATTGATCTAGCTCTTTTTGGATGGCAGCTATTGGTTCTGAAGTAGAGTCTATATTTATAGTAGCAGCTTGAACTGTAGATTTGCCCCCTTTTTCTGTTAGAGTAGAAGATGTTGGAGATTCACAAGCTACTAACAATAGAAATAGACCCAAAAGAGAAGGAATTAGTAGATTATCCATATGAATCGCACTTGATTGTATTTAGTAATACACAAGAGTAATAAAAAATAGTGGAAAGAATAAAAAATCTATTACTTTTGAGTT
>CAKZUM010000502.1 GCA_937921525.1 uncultured Saprospiraceae bacterium | reverse complement strand
CGGGACAAAAGCGGGAATTGCTGTCATTTTTTTATAGTAAAAAGAAATCTATTGAATAGGTATAACTAATCGTTCCTGATCTTTATACTCCACCGTCCAGCCTGCATTTTGAACCATAAATTGAATCATTTCTAAAGCTTGATTGCCTTGCTGTTCTGCAGATTTCAACAGATCACTTTCAGCTGCTTTTTCGACAATATATTGTTTAGCCTTAGCATTGATTTTATTATAATCCTCTTTTGTAAACGCATTAAAAGTGCCTGCCGTCAGATCGTAATAATCGAGATCATGCTCTATAGATAATATGGCAGGTTTAGATAATTCACTAATGATGATTTTCTTTTCCTCTGGAAATGCCTCTATGCTAAGTTGATCCAAATCATACCCTGCTAATACTTTTGCTTTTACCCGTACCAAAGCTTTTTTTCTAAAAGGGCTAAAATCATAACCCCAATAATCTTCATAATCATATACTTCTGAAAAATGTCCTTCTACGGTTACTACTTTGTAGACTTTTTTGATTTTTTCTAGCAGTACTTGTGACTGTTCCTTTACTTTTATTTCTTGCCATTCGTAATACTTCTTTGTCATAAGCACTCCTCCTAAAAAGAAGAATACTAATAAAATAGCTATGATTATTTTCTTGGTCATGATTTTTTTTTAGAAGTCAGCGGTCAGAACGCTACGCTGTTAGATCGCCTACGGCTGTCAGATTTATGATATGGACAACGTGGCGATTTCCTCTACTACCTTTGCGACTTGTTCTTCACTTGTTTCGAAGTAAGTTGCTGCGAACAATCCCCCTACCCCACTCTCTACTGTTTTCTTTGCGGACAAATGCACTTCTTCAACTTTGGTAAACGAAATAAATTCTTTGATATTATTTTGATTTAAACCACCGCCTGGTAAAATGATAATTCGTTGATCTGCTTGCTGGACCAATTCTTTAATAAGTTGCTTTCCAGCGATAGCACTTACCTCTTGACCAGAAGTTAATACTCTTTCAAAACCTAATTTAATTAGTTGTTCCAAGCCTTCCTCTGCATTTGGAATACAGTCGAATGCTCTATGAAAAGTGGCTTTCATTGGTCGAGCCGCATCTAATAAAATAGCATTTCTTTCCACATCAATCGTACCATCTTGATGCAATACTCCAAAGACTACTCCATCCACTCCTTGTTCTCCACAATAAAGTATGTTTTTCAACATCGTCTCAAATTCAATGTCTGAATAACAAAAATCTCCAATCCTTGGACGTATCAATGCATACACCTCTATCGCTAACCACTTTCTTACTAATTGGATAGTACCTGGGCTAGCTGTCAGCCCACCCTCCGCTAAATTGCAGCATAATTCAATCCGCTGTGCTCCATTTTCTTGTGCAGTGACAGCCGACTGTACAGAATTTGTACAAATTTCTATTTTCATACTAGTATTTTTTCTTTCTTTGTCCTAAAGTTAAATTACGTTTACTAAACTTTGAAGTTTAATAAACGTTCTTCCCGATCGACTGATTTTCAATATCCGTTTTAGTTTAACTCTTTATTTGCGTAAATTCATAAAAGAACACAAAATAAAAATAATGAAATTTTATTACATCTTAATTGCTTGTTGTCTTACTCTATTGGCTTGTCAGGATACTGCTTCCAAATCAGATTTGCAGCCCTTAGATTTATTACAATATGGTATTCCGATCACGATTCTAGCACCAGATAGTGTAGCCGTAAAAAATGGAAGTCTCAGCTTTTCTCAGGATGTAACTATTAAAGGGGAAGAGCCTGGGTATGATATTCAGATCTTCGGGTATGATGCAACTACGACCAATCCAGAAACGGTTAAGGCAGAACAATTAGCTGACATTAAAAGTAATCGCTATTTTTCTAAAATTATTCAAGAAGACCCTGCTGGGTTCATTTATGAAATTGCGCTAGATTCGACTAATCTGAATTATGGATTTAAGCATATTCGTATACAGGGAGATAAGGAGTATGTATTTCAGACAGCGATGGTGGGAAGTTTTAATTTGGAAGATACGAAGCGGATGTATGAGGCGGTGCAGAAGAAATAACTAAGTAGTTATTCAAGTTAATAGTGTCAGGTATAATTTGGATGAGTTTTGGATTTAGACGAGTTAAAAAACGGAGGCATAGCCTTAGCTACGCCGAGTATTTTTAAGGAAGTATAAATTCAAAAATCGCCAAAATATCCGACAGAATTAACTTGAATAACTACTAAGGAGCTAGTTTATGAGATGTAATTTATAGCATTGGCTGTCGCCAATGGAAAAAATTGAACGCTGAGACGCAGAGTTGCAGAGACTTAGCTACATTTTAACTACACTTGACTCTGCATCTCTGCGCCTCTGCGTTCAAGAAATGACATTGGCGCAAGCCAATATTAATATTAGTTAAATAGTCTTCACTATTCTCAATAATTCTTAAGAAAATCAAAGACTAATCGAACACCAACTCCCGTACCAGATTTACTTCTATAGGCATCTGGTGCCTGTAAATAAGCAGGGCCAGCAATATCGAAATGCAACCAAGGGTAATTCGTAAA
>CAKZUM010000501.1 GCA_937921525.1 uncultured Saprospiraceae bacterium | reverse complement strand
ATCCCAACTGGTTATCAATCTATCATTAGTAATGGGAGACATGCTATTGTAGGAGATGAACCTATCAAATCAAAAGGAACAGACTTAGGATTATCTCCAACGGAATTAGTACTTGCAGGTATTTCCATGTGTAAAGTAGCCACTATTAGAAATGTAGCAAGAAGAAAGGGGATTGAAATCGGCAATGTCGATGCAGAACTTAAACAATCCGTTCGTAGAAATGCAGATGGTGCCTTCACTACCACCATTGATTCTGCTATTCATATTGAGGGGGATATTACTCAGGAAACGAGAGATATGCTGATTGAAGAAGCGGACAACTGTTATGTGACAAGACTCGTTAGAGGAGAGTGGGTTATTAATGATTCCACAATTTTGAATAATGAGTCTACCGTGTTGGAAACTGTTTAGACAAGCTTTTAGTAACAACGAAATAATAAATTCTGCAAGTTGGCTCTAATTATTTTTCTGTTTGAGGAATTTAAAAAATCAGTGCATAGCAGGGCTACGGACTTATTTTTTAAATTTCTCAAACTGGAAAAGAATAGAGGCAGATGCGGAAGTTATTGTTTTGTTGTTGCTTAGCGAACAATCTCCGATTGCTATGTCAAGGTAGTGTCTATAACAACTTCCCCTTGAAGCGTTCGATGTACTGGGCAACGACTAGAGATTTCTTTTAATCGTAGTCGTTGTTCCTCAGAAAGATTTCCAATTAATTTTATCTTTTTAGAAATGTGGTCTAGATAAACGGGTTTCTTATTTTCTGAACTTTCCCCCATATCCTGCACATGCTTTTTAGAATGGGTTAGATAAACATACACTTCTTGTAAATCCCATTTCTTTCGCTGGGCATACATTTTTAAAGTCATAACTGTACAAGCAGCTAAACTAGCATTGACGAGTTCATAAGGGGCTGGCCCAAAATCATCCCCTCCTACAGATACTGGTTCATCTGCAACGAGGAAGTGTTTGTTAGTTTGGATGGAAGTCGTAAAATTATCTTCCACCAAATTTAGATGTCCTACTAGCTGTTCCCCTGCGGTATCTAGCTGTTTATTTTCTTTAGGTGGCAAGTATCGCTGTGCCCAAGACCCGATTACCTCCCCTGCATACTGACTATCCTTTTGTTGAGTCAGTAGGTGATCGGCATCGTCAAGTGAGACAAAACTTTTTGGATGAAAGGCGTTTATAAATAAATCTTGTGCATTTTGGATAGACACAATTTGATCAAAAGGAGCATGTAAAATGAGTAGTGGTTTTTTTAAATTTTTAACAATTTCTATTAAGTTAGTATTTGCAAAATTTGCAACAAACTCTTTGTTAATAGAAAAAGGCCTACCACCAATGTTTACTTCAATTTGACCCTCCTTGTGGATCTCTTCTAATTGATGGGAAAAATGCTGCGTGACATGTTCTGCATTAGAAGGCGTTCCTATTGTGACTACTCCTTTTACCTTTTCCAATTGAGCAGCTGCTACAATCACAGCGGCGCCTCCTAAAGAATGCCCCACCAACAGAGCAGGTGCTTCGTAGTGCGCTGTCATGAAATGATATACATCTATCAAGTCTTGTACATTTGCCCCAAAGTGACTTTCCGCAAAAGTGCCTTCACTTCTTCCTAATCCTGTAAAATCAAAACGGAGAACTCCAAATCCTTTACTGGTCAAAGCTCGACTTACGTTTACTGCTGCTTTGAGACTACTATTGCAAGTAAAACAATGTGCAAAAATCACATATTGATGAGGTTTTTGTGTAGCTGGAACGGCTAATCGAGCATGAAGGATGTGTCCTTTTGAATTGGGAATTTTTAGGGCGGTATTTTTCATTTATTGATGCTTTCCTAATGACTGAACAATTTCATAAAATTCTGTCATCGTTTCTTTAATAATTTGAGCAACAGGTTTTACAGCTTCAATTCTTCCTGCTACTTGACCAGTGAGTGCTGCACTTGCTTCCATATCTCCTCCGAAGTATAAGTCTTGCACCTTCGCAAACTCTGCTCTATAGTCAATAGATTCTTGACGCTCTAATGCGTTTGTTCTATTCGTTCTTAATACTCTCAACGCTGGGCTACTAAATTGGTTCAATATCAAAGTGTCCTGATCCGAAGCTTTTACGATAGCATTTTTCCAGTTTTGATGTACAGGAGATTCTGCGCTCGATACCATCCGAGTACCCATCTGCACTCCTTGCGCACCTAAGGCAAATGCTGCTGCCATACTACAACCATCTATAATCCCACCTGCTGCGATAATCGGGATATTAACTTTCTTAGCAATCATTGGTAGCAAAACCATACTGGCAACGCCGCGTGGATTTTTAAAACCACCTCCTTCAATCCCTTCTACAATTAACCCATCTACGCCAGCTTCTATCGCTTTCATTGCTGCTTGAAAACTTGGGACGACATGAAAAACAGTTAGTCCTGCTGCTTTCAAAGGCCCTACTACTTTTGCTGGATTTCCTGCAGAGGTAGATACAAATTGTACACCCTGATCAATAACAAACTGAAGAATATTAGGATCTCTGACAAAGGCTAATGCGATATTTACCCCAAACGGTTTATCTGTCAACGTACGCATTTTTTTGATTTCCTCTTTGATATTATCTAGTTCTCCAGAGGAGGTCTCAATAATGCCCATACCACCAGCATTAGATACGGCAGAGGCTAATTGCGAGCGAGCAATCCAACCCATTGGAGCTTGCATAATGGGGTAGTCTACACCTAGCAGTTCTGTTAGTTTATTTTTGATGGGTTTCATGATACTTGTTTTTTAAGAGTATGTTTAGAGTTACTTCCCAATAAAATTAGGCTTCCGTTTTGTTACAAAAGCGGTAACACCCTCCTTGTGGTCATGCGTATCGAACATAGCCATTTGTTCTTCAGATTCTTTACACATGGTATTATAAAAATCGTGATTCAAAGCATAATTGATCACACGTTTAGTAGCACCAATAGCAATGGTTGGTTTATTCGCTAAACGATTCGCCCATTCCATCGCTTTATCCATTAGCTCTTCTGCTTTACAAACTTTATTTGTTAAGCCTAATCTTAAACATTCTGCTGCTGGAATTTTTTCTCCCTCTATAATCAATTCTAATGCTTTACTATATCCCACTTGGCGAGTTAATAACCAAGTAGAGCCATTATCTGGCACTAGACCAATATTGATAAAAGCATAACGCATACTGGCATGATCTGCCATAATCCGTAAATCGGCAGCTAGGGCAAAGCCCAAACCTGCTCCTGCCACAGGGCCATTGATAGCTGCAATAATAGGCTTATCAGAACGCATCAGCATCCTAGTAATATTGCCATATACCATAATCAAATTATCTCGAATCGCTTGTGGATCAACCGTTTCCGATTTTTGTAAATCCGACATATCTGCTCCTGCGCAAAAGCCTTTTCCATTACCTGTCAAAACAATAGCTTTGATGGAGTCATCTTTTTGAATATCAGTCAAGGCATGGAGTAAACCCCATTTCATAGGTTCTATAATGGCATTATACCTTTCAGGTCTGTTTAAAGTAATAATCGCAACTTTGCCTTCTTTTCTTAATAAAACGGTATCGTTATTTTCTTTATACATATTGATTTTTAAGAAGTCAGAGGTCAGATCGTTCTGGTTAGCTTCCGCTAACGAAACTGTAAGATGTCAGACTTGGTTTGTTGACAATTTTAGTTATTAATGACGGATTATTGGTGGCAGAAATTTTAAGAATAACTGACACTTTTGCGTAGAAGTCAGGTATTAGTCACCAAGAGTCCGTCTCTTAGGTTGAGTAAGTCAAGTTGCATCTTACTAGTTGTTGTGACTAATTACTATATATTTATAGCTCAGAAAAACTATTTAGACTTTATATAATGCTAAGATTATTCCTATTCTATGAGTTTTTCCTATTTTGCTCCCCCTTGGGGGTTGGGGGTTTTATAAGATTAGGAACCCCTAAATTGAGATTACCCCCAACCCCCAAGGGGGAGCGATTTTCGATTATCCTCAATAGTCTAGCTTATTCACAAGAATTTATTTTCAGGCATTGTAAGTAAATGTAAGTCGGGATGCGAACCGCTTGAAGTGAACTGCTAATGACTAAAGTTGGGAGCTATTTTTCATTTAATAATGTACCAAGTTATACGAAGTCAACAAAGTTACTTCGTATAATTCGGTATACGAATTTACGCCGTATGACCTCGCCAAATCATATCGTTGGTGGACTCGCCATTTCTGGAATTATGGGTTCGCTTATGGGAATCAATATACTGGAAGAGGAAAGTTATATCGGGATCGTCATTTTCGCTTCACTGCTTCCAGATATCGACCATACCAAATCACCGATGGGAAAGTTGTTTTATCCACTAGCTAAAATTATCAATAGACGGTTTGGTCATCGGACGATTACTCATACCTTATTTTCTTTACTGGTAACTTGGTCGATAGCAGCAACCATAGGAAAAATCTATTATGAAACTAGCGACTATGGAACATTATTCTTGCTAGGGTATCTATCCCATTTGATACTAG
>CAKZUM010000500.1 GCA_937921525.1 uncultured Saprospiraceae bacterium | reverse complement strand
GGATTTCCTGCTAATGCACAACTAGGTATTAAAACTAGCCAAGGAGTGGTGTTGCTATTTAGTCAACAAACGGGTGAACTTCAATGCGTTTTATTAGACGAAGGTTTGTTAACGGATGTGCGGACGGCTATTGCGAGTATGATTACCTTAAAGCATTTAGCACCTAAGAAGATAAAGCGTATAGGAATTGTTGGAACAGGCATCATGGCTAAATTACAGTTGGCCTATCTCCATCAAGTGACGGATTGTAAAGACATTCTAGTTTGGGGTAGAACGCCAGAAAATGTAACTGCTTTTCAAGCGGAATTTTCTGATAGTCCATTTAATATAACTGTTGCAGATAGCCTTGCTTATTTGGCATCGGAATGTAATGTAATTATAACCACTACTTCTGCTAAGGAACCATTATTATATTTTGAATATATTCAAAAAGGCACACATATCACAGCCTTAGGGTCAGATACTGAGGAGAAAATTGAACTAGATCCAACTATTTTACAACATGCAGATATAGTGGTCGTAGATAGTAAACCACAAAGCCAAAGTAGAGGTGAAGTTTTTCAAGCTAGAAAATACGATTGTCTACAAGAAGATCAGCTATTAGAATTGGGCGACTTAATTGCCGATCCTACTAAAGGTAGGCAAAATGATGACCAAATTACCATAGCAGATTTGACGGGGGTAGCGGTACAAGACATTATGATTGCTACGGCTGTATTTGAACATCATTTGAAATAGAAGTCAGAGGTCAGGTCGTCCTTACAGTAGTGCAATTCTGATTGCTAACCATCTAGTAGTTTAAAACATAATCAATCTCTTATTCAAAAATTAATAGAGAACAATCATTCCGACAAGTAGTAAAACAACCTGTCTTATTTCTTAATTTACAATCACTATGTAAACAGTGTCTCGTTGTCAACAATACACACCCGTCCGCCTGATGGCAGTCGGGCGGGTCTGACCTCTGACAGCGCAGCGGTCTGACAACATAGCGATCTGACTTCAAAAAAAATATGCTATACGACAATATTCAAGAAGCAGTAGAATACATTACAACAATAACAGATTTTAAACCAACTTATGGAATCATATTAGGTACGGGCTTAGCAGGCTTGGTAGATAATATGGAGATCGTTGAATCTATTGAGTACGAAGAAATTCCTCATTTCCTAAGCCCAACTGTAGAGACCCATCGAGGAAAATTAATCTTTGGACATTTTGGTGGACAAGCCGTGGTGGTGATGGCGGGACGTTTTCACTATTATGAGGGCTACTCGATGAAAGAAGTTACCTTTCCAGTGAGAGTTTTAAAATTTTTAGGGATCAAGCGATTAATTATTTCTAATATTTCTGGTAGTACCAGTCCCCATATTTTCCCAGGAGATTTGGTGTTTATAAAAGATCACATTAACCTTCAACCAGAAAATCCTTTGCGAGGAATCAATGATGATCGTCTGGGCCCAAGATTTCCAGAAATGCTACAAACTTATGATCGAGTGATGAATCAAGTAGCCTTGGACATAGCTGTGGAAAAAGGGATACGGGCCCATGAAGGGGTGTATGTGGCATTGCAAGGACCTAATTTAGAGACGCCTGCTGAGTATAATTATTTGCACCGAATTGGTGGAGATTTGGTGGGTATGTCCACCGTGCCAGAGGTAATCGTAGCTAGGCATATGGATTTACCCATTTTCGTGGTGTCTGTAGTTTCTAATAAATGTTATCCGACTGAAAATATTGAATCGGCTAGTGTGGAAGAGATTATTGCGATAGCTACAGAGGCTGGGGTGAAAATGCAGTTGATTATTCGGGAGTTGATTGGTGGGGGTGGGGAATAGCATTGCAAAAATCATACATTTTATATCATAAATCATACATCATAAATCCATCAAATTCAATGGATTTATGATGTATGATTTATGAATTATGATGTATGATTTTTGCACTGGACATGCCCAAAATACAAATTTCAATAATTTGCCACGGCCTTTCTACAGGATAGTAGCTTCCGATAAAATATGCTCCAAATACTGCATAAATTCCCGTTTCTTCTTACCAGGCGCAAATAAAAAACCATCCAACAAATACAATTCTCCAGAAGTAGGGTGGTGGATTAAGTAACTAATAAATGAGCCTCCCATATAATCCTGCGTCAATTCCCAAATCCCTCTGGCCTCTACCGCATATAAGCCATTGTGATCAATAGGATTGACAAACATTGGAAGTGCTTGGTCATTAATACGCATATAAGAACCAGGAACTGTTGAAGAAATATATTGTTTAGAAAGTGAATCTCGTAGGCTTTTAAAGCCTTCGTAACTTAGCTGTTCTTGATCGGTGTAAGGGAGTTTATGAATCAAAATATTGCTACTCATTTCTGCCGTTTCTCGACGTAACCACATTATATTAGACTCCTCCATAGCCAAGAAATATTCGTTGGGTACCCGAATTTGTAAGCCCATTTTATCTTGAACACTTTGGCTCAAAATTCGACTTTCTCCACCTGCATAAACCGCTCCTTCCAAAATCTTTTTATCCCCATCTTGTATTTTCCTAGCAATGCTAGGATACGCTGTTTTGATATTAGCCATTAAGCTATTGTCATCTGTTCCGAACATATATAAGACTAATTGCCCTCTAGCCCATTTATCTTTCTTTTGTAAATTTCCGTAGCCATTTTCTTCTTTGGCTTTTCTAATTCTTTCAGGCCCGATGTTTTCTTTCATTAATTGGGCGGTGGTGGAGTTGGCATCTTCAATATTGCCCAATAAGATATAAGTCCTTAATTCTTTTCTGATTGGGTCGGAAGTTAATTCTTCTGGCGTAAAATGCTTTAGATCAAATACGGGTTCTGGTTGTGGTAAAATTAGAAAGGCAGATGCAAAATAATATCGAAAGGTATCACCCACAGCCCCTTCCCACACATCCTTATCTGCTATCACAGTTACTTGATTGGCTTTTCCAAAAGCACTTGGCTTCACATTCAGTCGGCTAACGGCTTCTTCAGAGCAACTAGTTAATAGGTATAAAATACTGAAAACCAGACCAATAATTAAGAATAGCCCCGGTTTATTACTTTTTGTTAATATCATATGAAATAAGAATTATTTATACTCAATTGGTATATCTTATAGATGCAATTTGGTTGATTTTTGGTGTAGGAGACTGGTTGGTTGTTGAATGGTAATAACTTTAGACGATATATATTATACTTTAAAACTCCTGATAGTAGGCGGTGTCTTTAGCTTTAGAAATAGCCTCATAAGAGGTTTAAGTTACAAACTTAAACCATCGACTCTATAAGGATTTTAAGTTATGTATATACCCCATAGCGTTCCTTGGAAGGCAGGTTCTAAATCTACTCCTCCTTATTTTCTTGCCCTATACGCCCTATCTCCTTCTTCCTATTTCGAGGATGAAAGGTCATGATCGTTTCCCGTAGATAATCCGTATCTAAATGCGTATATATTTCAGTCGTCACAATAGACTCATGTCCCAGCATATCTTGTACTGCTTTTAAATCTGCTCCACCTTCTACTAAATGGGTGGCAAAAGAATGACGAAAAGTATGCGGACTCACATTTTTTGTGATCCCTGCCAAAGCTGCCGCTTCTTTTACAATATTAAAAACCATAATTCGACTTAGCTTCTTACCCCGTCTATTTAAAAATAAAAAATTGGCGTGTTCTGAATGAATATTTTTTTGTTGATCTCTCACATGTTTTATGTAAAAAAGAATATGCTTGATGGCTTCCTCTCCAACAGGCACCAACCTTTCTTTGTTATTCTTACCCAATACTTTTAAATAGCCTACAAGATGATAAAAATTAGAAACTTTTAAGGTAATTAGTTCGCTTACTCGCAATCCACAGGCGTATAAAGTTTCTAGCATTGCTCGATTACGCATACCGTGATCGTGGCTTAAATCTATCGTGGCTAAGAGGGCTTGGATTTCTTCATAAGATAAAACTTCTGGAATTTTCCGCTGTAATTTAGGACTGTCTAATTGCTGAACAGGGTTGGTGTCTACGAGATCTTCTAATAATAAGAACTTGTAAAATGTCTTCAATCCAGAAATAATTCGAGCTTGGGATCTTGCTCCTAAACCAACCGTATTAATCCAATGTATAAATTCAATTAAATGATCCCCATTTACTTCTTTTACGCTTACATCGTAGTTATGTATTTCCAAAAAATCAATTAACTTTTGTACATCCCGTAGGTAGCTTTCAATGGAATTTTCAGATAAAGAACGCTCTAGTTTTAAATATGCTTTAAACCCTTCTTTAATTGGTGTCCAATTCATGGATTTTTTTGGTGTAGTTTTTTACATTACTGGATACATAGACAGAGAAGTTGTTTAAGAATGTAGACTGAGATTAGTTGTAAGTGCTTGATTGTTAGGACACAGCGTTTTTTATTTTTCGTAGCCTTAGCTACGGGCATACTACTGGACATTTTAAAGAGCAGAGAATAGAGAGCAGAGAATAGAGACAGATTACGTTTAAAAAATGACGAAACTTCGTCGTTCTCTGATCGAAATACGTCTCTACTCTCTCTTCTCTGCTCTCTGTTCTAAACAATGTCCAGTAGTGTGAGCTACGGGAAATAAAAAAGGCGAAGTCATTAATAATCAATGACTTGCAAATAATCCAGTTATACATTTTTAAACAACTTCAGAGTAGAGAAGCGATAAATCTCGTTTAAATTTAATAAAATTTCGTTGTTTGCAAATGAAATTTGGTCTCTATTCTCTGCTCTCTGCTCTCTATTCTAATTCCAAGTAGTATGATAGTTTTTATTCAAAATTTTCAAAAGGTCCTTTTTTATAAAATTTCAACAGATGCTCTGGATCTTTTTCATTAAATATGGACAATATAAGGGTTCGTTTATTACGACGATTAGAGGGAAATAATATTTTGATTGGATTATGAACATAACCATTATCTTCAAATAGTAATATTTGCTTATTGCGGGTCTTTAATCTAAAATGGGTCAATTCTTCCGCATCTTTTGGTAAGGGAATATCTGTATAGCCTTCTTCTATTAGAAAAGCTTGTACCATTTCATAGCTATGCTTTAGGCTCATTCCTGCAAATATCGTTTTATATTCATAGCCATTACTCTCTCCCCCCATATAGGCTTCTCCTGCCAATGGAAATCGTTCTTTTATTGGTTGTTTCTCTATTGCCTCTTCGGAATCCGTGATATCTGCTTCTATAGTCATAATATAAATTAATTAGAATAGAGAGCAGAGAAGTGAGAGCAGAGACAGATTTTGTTAAAAACTATGAAATTTCACCATTTTTTAAACGAAATACGTCTCTATTCTCTGCTCTCTATTCTCTGTTCTTTAAAATATCCAGTAGTTTAATTAGTCCTTACAAATTTACCATTATTTGTTGATTATGCTTGAATTAATATACGATTTGTTGACAATTAAGTAAAATAGTATGTTTGGAGAAGGATTCATAGGACTAGTCGGTGATTTAGAAAGAAGGCTAAAAAATTTTTTACCTTTGCAAAAAAACAGCTTCCTTATAATATGAAAGAAACGAGTATTCAAAAGATTAATGCATTGATAGAGAAGGGCTTTGAAGAGCGATCTACTGCTAATTCTAAAGCCTGCTGTAATTCCTTCTTGTTAGCTTGGGAAGAATTGATAACACAAGCCCCTGCTGCTTATACCGATTTTTCGGCATTAGTCGCAGATTTTAATCAAGGAGAGGGCTACGATTGGTTTGCATGGATTTGGGATATTTGTGAAGAGTTGGAAACTGCTAGTGCGGATCATAAAGAGTGTTTAGCTGAACGACTGCAATTTATTAATGCGTTTATGCAGCGTTTTCCAGATACGACAGACGAAGATTTAATTGAATTTTTACAAAGAAATTTAATTAAATCCAATTTTACCCTAGGTAAGGATGAGGAAGGGGCAGAGGCAGTGGCTACCTTTTACCAGTTTTTTCCTGATTCCGTTTGGGGATATATTGAATGGGGGGATGCGCTACTGAAAAGAACACCAGTAGATAAGGAAGCGGCATTAGCTGTTTATCGAAAAGG
>CAKZUM010000499.1 GCA_937921525.1 uncultured Saprospiraceae bacterium | reverse complement strand
TTACTCGTTTATTTACTGGAAAAAAAATGGGTAAGTTAGTGTTGAAGGTATCGGAGTAGATTTTGTATTCAACATTGATTAATATGAGTGTAAAACAAAGTTGGGGCGGCAAATTTATTTCGGATCATTTGCAGTAGTCCGATGAAACGTGCAGTTTGATCGGACTACTACAAGTGATCCGATCAATTTTTGAAAAATGTCCCTAAATCGTTTTACACTCAATTAAAATCAGATCAAGAAATTACAAAAAAAGATAACTCGAAAATAATAAAGTTATTTAAAATACACCAAAAGAAAAAAATAGTGTACTCTATTGATAACCAATTAGATGTTTATCTAAAAAAAATAAATTATACCTATAACATTTTAATAGCTTACTATATAAAGCATAGAAGCTCTGTCACAAAAAAAGCAATAATAAACATTTTAAAGTTTTATCACTATCTATATTTGACCAATCGTTATCCTTACCTACAGCGTTAAAATTTAGAAATTTATACCTATCTATCTCATAAGCTATCCCCACATCAAAGGTATACTATTCCTAATTATAATCATTCCCTTCTTTAGTCATCCCCCTCTTAATTCGTTCCCTTACTATCCTATTCTTAATAATAGTTAAATACCCTTCCTAGTTCTATCTCCCTCCTAGTCATATTCCCCGTCTAATCATATAATATTTTTCACAAATATAAATACCATGCAAATAAAAACTTTACTTTACTGCTTTATGCTCATTAGTACATTAGCTACTGCCCAATCTTCTAAGTACATCATAGATTTTGAAGCAGATGTACCTGTATTTAATTTCGTTAGCGACCAAGTTACCGAAGTCACAGGAAATGTTTTACTCAATGATGCTACAAAAGCACAAGCTGGATTTGGTTATAAAATTACAATGACTATCTCTGGAGGACCAGAAGGTAGCACACCAATTAACTATTTATTAAGGGACAATAGTGGTCCTGCTCTTGCAACAGCAGCTTCAAAATTTGATGTAGGCGGCACTAAAATTAGAGAACAGTTCGGTGGTGCAGCGGCATTATCTTTTGCTTTTCTAGGTAGAGAATCAAACGCTGGTGATTATACTTATTTAAGAGATCCTAGTTCCAATTTACGATTCACCTTAGAATTGGATAACGGAGAAGACCTAGAGAACGTCACTTATATTTTAGGGGATATGGACTATTCTTTAGAAAATACAAATCCTACTAGTACATGCTTTGGTCCTACGGACGGAAATAACTATAGATGTCGTTCTACTTATATTGACCAAGTGACCGTAATCTCTGGTGCAGGTACTAATGAATATACCTTTGCTAATCCAACAAGAATTTATCATGTAGGTAAGAATAATGTCCGAGATAATTCTGCTGCTAGTAGTCGCCAAAGAATGGGAGACACTTTCTATGCCAATTTTTTAGATGCTAATGATGATCAACTAGTAGATGGAGAAGACGATGGCAAAATCCCGGGTACTGATGGAGATGGAAATATTACGGTATATAATCCTGGAAATATCGGGTCACAAATCATTTTTGACTATAATGACCCTGGCTTTGGATTAGCTGATGATCCAGACGGATACCACGATTTTGATGCGTATAACCAAGTAATGTCTTTTATGACAGGGATGACGTTCGGAAGTTGCGAGCCTATGTTATCACAAGTAGAAACAGATATATATCCGGGCGAACAGGCTTGTGTTACAGTAACTGGTGTTTCTTCTTATACTGTTTCTCCAATTATTGGTGTAAGTCAAAGTGGAGAAAATCTTTGCTTGAATCCGACAGAAACTACTATATATACCATTACTTCTATAGAAGGAGGCTGTACAGATTCCTCACAATTTGAAGTTAGAGTTTGGAATGAGGCTGCTGTACCAACAATGAGTGAATGGGGATTGATGATTTTCGGATTGTTGATATTGAATATGGCTGTAATGTTTGTTTATCAACAAGAACAAGTTCTTGCAGGAATCAAAATTACTACTAAAAAATAATTACCTTCATTCTGAATGGAGAATTGAAAATTGAAAATTGAGAACACACTACTGGACATTTTAAAGAGCAGAGAATAGAGAGCAGAGAGTAGAGACAGATTTCGTTTAAAAAATGACGAAATTTCGTTGTTTTCTAATTGAAATACGTCTCTACTCTCTCTTCTCTGCTCTCTGTTCTAAACAATGTCCAGTAGTGTGAATTGAGAATTGAGAATGCCTATAAAGCGTTAACAATCGAGACTCTGTTTTCGCAAGACAAAAAGATTAGAATAAATATTACTAAGTAACGACTAAATAATAACTGCCGCATCTTAAAGCGCACGTTTACTAAACCTTTGAGGTTTAGTAAACGTAGATGAGCAACTTATTCTTTCATTGTTACTAAATAAACTAGTAGTTCTTAGAAAAGAAAAACTAGTTTTAAAATATAAATAAATATTCTTCGCCGACTCGATTCAATCGAGTCGGCTTTTTTTATGAAAAAACCTAGCACCTCAGACCTACCTATTATCTTTTTCAGCTCCACTTTTTTGTTACATTATATTTTATCTAAAAATCTCTTATTCCATTCAACTAACTACTGTTTAATAATTAATGCTATTCATTTATACACCATGCTCTTTTGTAGAAGTGGTAGATAAAGTTGATTCTTGATTTTATACTGTCACAATAAGATTAAAAATTGAAATTTATTTTTTAATATATAATCTATATTGCGTCATATTTGAGTCCATATACTAACTACTACACCTCTTTTTAACTACAACTCCCTCAACCCCTTTCATTGTGTTCTATTGTAAAACGTATGCCGTAGATATGTATACATCTACTTCTAGAGGATAGTTCTTTAGAAAAATCAAGCCCCAAGATTAGCAAACTTTTTATTGTAGATACAGACTACATTTCCAACTTACTACCCCAACAAAGCAAGTATTTTTTTTTTTAATTCTAGAGATAGGATTATACAGTCTATCTCATTACCCAAACTAAAAGTTGGTTAAGAATGTAGTCACACTACTGCACATTTTTAAACAACTTCTAAATTAAGCTCGCAAATTATTAACCATGAAAAGAAACTTTTTAATGCTCTGTTTTTTGGTGCTGTATGCTATAGCTAATGCTATGGAACCAGCCTACATCATTGACTTCGAGAAAGATGAACCTGTCATTAATTTTATTAGTGACCAATTAGTCGAGGTGACAGGAAATGTACTAACTAATGACGCTAGTAGGTTAGATGCTGGATTTAATTACAAAATTACATTGACTATTAGTGGTGGTCCCGATGGAGCAAGCCCTATTAACTTTCTAACGAGAGATAATCTGGCAAATGCTGAAATGGGCGTCTCAAAATTTGATACAGACAAGGTTTCCCGGGGGCTTTGTGGTGGAGATATAGCGCTTTGTTATGCCTTCAAAGGAAGAGATCAAAACGCAGATGGTCAATACACTTATCTCAGAGATCCAAGCTCTAAGATGCGTTTTACCTTAGAATTTGATAACAACATAAGTTTAGAAAATATAAGGTATACGCTTGGGGATATGGACTACAACTTTATAGGCGGACAAGGCTCTACTTGTGAAGGTGTTGGTGACTTAAATAATTATGGTTGTCGGTATTCTTACATAGATCAGATTACGGTGATTTCTGGAGCTGGTAGCAATGAGTACATCATCCCTGATCCAAAGATGATTCAGCAAGCTGATACAGATAGATTCTATGCAAATTTTCCAGATGCCAATAATAATCAACGTATTGATATACAAGATGATGGTCGAATTCCTGGCGATGACGCCTCTGGAAATATTAGTATCTATAATGCTAATAATATCGGTAAACAAATTATTTTTGAATATAATGATCCAGGCTTTGGTTTAGAAAATGATCCAGATGGATTGCATGATTTTGATTCTTATAATCAACTAATGTCCTTCCTTACAGGAATGACTTTCGATGCAGTAGAATGCTCGATGTCTGATATTGATGTATCTGTTCAAGATGATACTTATCCATTTAGTCTTTTGACTGCCTCTACTATCGTCAACGATAATAGAACGCTTACCTATCAATGGCAAGTTAGTACGAGTAGTTGTGAAGAAGGATTTACGAATATCCCTAATGCTACTGCAGCTAGTTACTCCCCAACAGACTTAACAGCGACTAGTTTCTTTAGAGTATTAATTACAGAGCATGCTGGGGATGAAGCCATTTGTACAAATCCTTCTCCATGTATTCCTTTAGGTTCTATTAGCGGTTGTATCCATGAAGATGTGAATAGAGATGGAAATAAAGATGCGCTAGACGTTCCTATGGAAGGTGTATTTATTACACTTTATAACTGTGGTGATAAGGAGAATGCAATTACTACTATTACTACAGACGAAAATGGACAATATAATTTTTACGGTTTAGCTGATGGAAATTATATTATAAGAACTACCCCTCCCTATGGATACATCGCACCTAATCAAGCCTCCATTGACTCAGAAGGGTTTACTTCTTGTATGGCGGTAAATAATGGCTCAAGTAACGATAATTGTGATGTTGTTTTAGGAACCATTTTAGGAGCATGTAAAGAGATTTCATTGCCAACGACTCAAACGACTATCATGATGGGCAATGAATTTTGTATGCCAATCGAAAATGCTAATTTGTATAGCTTCTCTCCTACTGTAGGAGTTAGTTGTATAGATTGTGAAGAAGTTTGTTTTTCTCCATCTCAATCTACGACTTATACTATTTTATGGAATGATATTGCTAATTATGATTGTACACATACAGCAGAATTAACGATCAATGTCAATACCCCTCCTCCTCCTCCAGGACTAGATCCTGTAGTCGTTCCTGCTCAAGTAGGAGATTTTGTTTTCCAAGATTTAGATAAAGATGGTATTCAGGATGATGGGGAACCTGGTATTCCGAATGTGACCGTAAAGCTACAAGATCCGATGGGAAATACCCTACAGACGATGACTACTGATGAAAATGGTAACTACAATTTCACAGTAGTAGCCCCTGACGGAATGTACAAAATCATGTTTAATACCCCTGCTGGTTTTGAACCGACTCCACAATCTGGTGATGCAGTTGATGGTATTGCAAACGATTCGGATAATGACCCTCAGATGAATATGACGGATCTCTTCTCTATAAGTCCTGGAGATAATATCACTACTATTGATGCTGGATTTTTTATTCCTGATCCTATTCCTGCTCAAGTAGGAGATTTTGTTTTTGAAGATTTGGATAAGGATGGCATTCAAGATAATGGAGAACCTGGTATTCCGAATGTAATAGTGAAGCTTCAAAATGAAGACGGTATTACCTTGCAAACAACGACTACAGATGATGATGGTAGATACAATTTTATTATCCTTTCTCCAGATGGCTTTTATAAAATTATGTTTAATACCCCTGCTGATTTTGAGCCGACCCAACAAACTGGTAGTGCTCCAGAGGGTGGCGTAAATGATTCTGATAATGATCCAGCGACAGGCATGACTGATTTATTTGTTGTACAACCTGGTGATAGCATTCCTACTGTTGATGCAGGTTTTATTGTTCCTGCACCAATCCCTGCTCAGGTGGGGGACTTCGTTTTTGAAGATTTGAATAAAAATGGGGTTCAAGATAATGAAGAACCTGGCATTCCTAATGTGCTAGTAAAGCTTTTAAATGAGGCAGGTGTTACCTTACAAACGATGACTACAGATGAAGATGGAAAATATAGCTTTACTATTGAAGACCCGAATGGTAGGTATCAAATAATGTTTACGACTCCAATTGGTTTCGAACCTACTCAACAAACGGGTAATGCTTCAGATGAAGGGGCTACTGATTCTGATAATGATCCACTGACAAGTATGACTGATTTATTTGTTGTACAACCTGGTGATAGAATAATGATTGTTGATGCAGGTTTCATTATCCCTACGCCAATCCCCGCTCAAGTAGGGGACTTCGTTTTTGAAGATTTGGATAAAGATGGGGTTCAAGATAATGGAGAACCTGGTATTCCAAATGTCACTGTAAAACTTCAAGATGCCGCTGGCAATACTTTACAAACTACTATGACTGATGAAGATGGTAGATATAGCTTTACCATCATTGAGCCTAATGGTTTATACAAAGTAATGTTTAATACCCCTAGTGGATTTGAGCCTACGCAGCAGTCTGGCACCTCAGATGATGATGGTGGAGATGATTCAGATAATGATCCGTTAACCAGTATGACCGATTTATTTCCTGTAAATCCAGGAGATGATATTCCTACTATTGATGCAGGTTTCATAGTGGCTGATGCTGTAGTAACTCAAGATCCAACTCCCGTTCCTGATCCAACCCCAACTCCTGAATGCGGTATCAGTATGGATATTACAGAAGCAGATATTTACGAAGGAGAAGAAATTTGTGTAACGATAGCTGACGCAGTTAACTATGTTGTTTCTCCAAATAACGGTGTAGTTAAAAATGGCAGTAGCTTATGCTTAAGCCCAACAGAAAATACCATTTACACGATTACTTCCAGCGACCCGGGATGTTCTGATCAAGTACAGATAACAGTAAGAATTTGGAATGAGCCATGTGCAGTCAATCTTTCTGAAACAGAAAAAGATATTTATGCAGGCGAACAAGCTTGTATTACAGTATCTGGAACGACGAGCTATTCAGTTAGTCCTTCTAACGGCGTTAGTCAGAGTGGAAGTAACTTATGCTTAAGTCCAACAGAAACGACCATATACACTATAACATCCACAGACCAAGCTGGATGTACTGCGTCTGCACAAGTAGCAGTAAATATTTGGAATGAAACACCAATACCAACAATGAGTCAATGGGGATTAATGATCTTTGGCTTACTAATATTAAATATTGGTTTAGTATTCATTCGTAAACAAGAACAAATATTGATAGGAACCAAGTAGTTCCATCTAAAGTGATCTTAAAACCAAATATATAGTATAATAGCTTTATAAATAGAAAACATTCTACGAACCTTCTTGCGATGCAAGAGGGTTCTTTTTGTTTAGTACAATAGACAATTAATTAAAAAGAGCCTCCCATAAGCAACAAGCCTCTAATTTGGAGGTAAAAAATTGGTAGGTTTACTGAATCATTAAAGAGACCCTACTCTTTTACTATTTTAGACTTATATTTGTCAAAAAAAATAATATTCGTTCATCTTTATATTTTTATAGAATGAGTTTAGTTGAATTAAAAGTACCTGCAATTGGAGAATCTGTTACCGAAGTAACCTTATCTAAATGGTTAATAGGTAATGGCGATTATGTAAATTTGGATGATCCAATTTGCGAATTTGAATCTGATAAAGCCACCCTAGAATTTCCAGCAGAAGCGGCTGGTAAATTGGTTTGGGTTGCTGCCGAAGGCGATGACTTGGCAATAGGTGCGGTAGTCGCCAAAATAGATACTAGTGTCTCCGCAGGCACTACGAGTTCAACTCCTGCACCTGCACCAACAGAAAAAGCAGCCGCTCCAGTAAAGGAAACCCCTACTCCAGCTGCAGCAACTTCTAATGGAGGAGGCACCATTGAAATGTTTGTTCCCACAATTGGAGAATCGGTAACAGAAGTTACCTTGTCTAAGTGGTTAGTTGGTAATGGAGAACATGTCAACAGAGATGAACCTATATGTGAATTTGAATCTGATAAAGCCACACTTGAATTTCCAGCGGAAGCATCTGGAAAATTAACTTGGGTAGCAGCAGAAGGAGAGGACTTAGCTATTGGTAGTTTAGTCGCTAAAATAGATACGAGTGCAGCTGTAAGCAATGGCGCTGCCAAGCAAACGGCAGCAGCACCTGTGACAGCAAGCACTACGGCTAGTGGTGGTGCCTCTGGACATCCGTCTCCCGCAGCAGCTAAAATATTAAGAGAAGGAAATGTAGCCGCATCTTCTGTAACTGGAAATGGAAAAGGTGGACGTATTACAAAGGCAGACGCACAACAAGCCGTTGCCAATAAATCAGCCACACCAGCACCCGCAGCTAAATCAAGTGAAACTAATGCAGCAGTAGCTAATGCACTTTTAGGAGGAAATACTAGTTTTAGTAGAGAAACGAGACGAGAGAAGATGAGCAGAATGCGTCGAACTATCTCTAAAAGATTGGTGTCTGTTACGCAGAATACAGCTATGCTAACTACTTTTAATGAGGTAGATTTATCGGCTGTCATGAAATTACGAAAGCAATACCAAGAGCAGTTTGTGGCTAAATATGGTGTAAAGCTTGGATTTATGTCTTTATTCGCTAAGGCTTGTGCCAAAGCCCTAATGGAGATACCTGCTGTAAATGCGCATATAGATGGAGATCATTTGATCTTCCATGATTTCGTAGATATTTCTTTTGCTATCTCAACTGATACTGGATTGGTAGTACCTCCTATTAAGAATATAGAGTCTTTGAAATTCCATGAGATAGAATTAAAGTTAAAAGAATTAGCTAAGAAAGCAAGAAGTGGTAAGCTCACAATTGATGAAATGAAGGGGGGAACGTTTGCCATTACTAATGGTGGTGTTTTTGGCTCTATGATGAGTACGCCAATTTTGAATGCGCCACAATCTGCTATATTGGGTATGCACAATATTATCCAACGTCCAGTAGCGGTAGATGGAGAGGTTGTTATTCGACCAATGATGTATTTAGCCTTATCTTATGACCACCGAGTAATTGACGGAAAGTCTTCGGTTACGTTCTTAGTGAAGGTGAAGGAATTGTTGGAAGATCCTACTTCTTTATTGTTAGATTTGTAGAACGAGCGATTTATTTGTAAAAAAAGTGTTGGATTCACATCGAGTCCAACACTTTTTTTATTGGCTTATTTTAGAATATTTATTCCTTTACGCCTTCTATCAAATAATAAATATCTGCCATCTCTATTTCACAGTCAATAGAAGATAAATGTAGTTTAGCATTCAGTCCTTCTATCATATTTACTCTCCAAGTTACATATCATCCAACTCATCAATCTCCACATTCGCCAAAGAATCAACTAATTGATTGCGCTTTACGAAATTACACCAAGTGCATTTAGGCTTACCACATCCTGTATAGAAATCTTGCGCTTGAATCTTTTGATACACCTCCACGATTAGGTCTTTCACTAAGTCTGCATCTTTTGAT
Source organism: uncultured Saprospiraceae bacterium (assembly GCA_937921525.1). Classification (GTDB taxonomy): domain Bacteria; phylum Bacteroidota; class Bacteroidia; order Chitinophagales; family Saprospiraceae; genus JAFMDF01. The sequence continues at coordinate 8,458 of CAKZUM010000499.1, read as the reverse complement.
GTGATACTTATTTTCTTTGACCCTAATTTCCCATTTGGGTCAGGGTCCATATAAAATATTTCTCCTGATTTAACGATTGTTTGCTCTAATTGCTGACTCTCAACTAATAATTTATAAAACACTAATTGTCTCCAATAATGTCCTCCATGTTGATTTTGCTTGGTAGGTTTTGATAACTTAGAACCAATGTGACTTCCAGTCTTATAGTCAACTATATGTGCCTTATGATCTTTGAAATATTCAATTTTATCAACTGTACCTACTACAGGAACGCCTGCTATTGTTGTATTTCTAATACTCAATTCTGCTTTCGTTTCTTTGTGCCAAAGAGGTAGGTATTCATTATAAATAGTAGTTAAATTAGCACGGCCTAATTCCAATCTACGTTCATATTCTTGCTCTGTAAAATATCCGATTTGGCGTTTCATTTCGGTATTAAAATAACCCAGTACATGTTTGAGGGCAGGAAATTGTTTAGTCTCTGAACGGCGCATTTTTTCAAATAACACCATCAACGCATAGTGCATGGCTGTACCATAAGCGGCTGCCTCAGAATTAATACTTGGTATTTTTAAAACAGATTCATAATAAAAAGTCAAGGGACATTGTAGATACCGATTGAAGGTAGAAACACTTAACTTAAAATCTTTTAATAAGTCCGTCACTAAGGCTTTTTCCAATGGCGCTATGGCAGGTGCTTCTGTTTCTAGTAATAAGGTTTCCAAACTATTCACTAAGTATTTGGCATCGACCTCGCGCTCTTCTACAGCAATATCATACCCTGCAATGATTTCATCAATAAACTGCGTTTGTTGGAGCGGTTTATTAACATTATTCGTTTGGCTGTAAGAAATATATAGATGCTCTTTAGCACGCGTCATTGCCACATAAAACAATCGGCGTCTAGCTTCTAAAGCATCTTCCTCTCCTGAGTAAGTTAGCGTATCAGGTAAGGCGAATTGGAAAGGAGATTTCTTTCCTGGCTCCCAATAATCTTTCACTCCATCTAAAATAAAAACACAATCATACTCCAATCCTTTGGCACTATGTGCTGTGACTAAATGCACCCCATCTTCCACCTCCACCGTCTTTTCTATAGCAATAGTTATTCGATTGGCATCCATCTTTTGTAAGACTTCTAACAAGCCTTTCAACTTCATTCTTGGCTTACGGTCTATTTCTACTTTTACAAAATTCAGAAAAGTATTGAGTACTTGTAAGTACCAAGATTTCTCCGCTTGTGATAATAAATATCTAAGTAGACCACTTCGATTGATAATTCGCTCTAAGATGGTAATTAAGGGTAGGTTTCGATATTCATAAATAATAGCCGTGGACAACTGAGAAAATCTTTGAAACGGTTCCTTATTCTCTAATTTCAAGGAAGACAAGATCGCCTCATCAGCAATCACATCTCTCCATAAAACCGCTTCTTTTTGTTGGGCAATATATCGGCTCACCTTTATTAGATCAGCGGGTATGGTCTCCAAAAAATTAAGGTTTAAAATCTGAAATAACAGATGTTCTCCCTTATAAATGTTATTATATTCTAGGTGGATATATTCTAATACTAAACGTAAGTTTTGAATCAATGGTAAATCTAAAATATTGACTCGCCTTTTTGTTTGATAGGGAACTTTTTGTTTCTCTAATAAATCAATTAAGGTTCTAGCCTGTCGATGACGCGCATAAATAATCGCCATTTCATTCAAAGGCATTCCTTCTTCCTGTAGTTTTTTAATCGTTAATAATATATCCGTTTCTTCTTGTATACGATTTGGGTAGACCCTTATAATAGGTACAACTTTAGTTTTTTGCTGCTCTGGATTGGAAGCTAAAATTGTTTTATCAATATTTAACTCACTCGCAATTCGTTTCTGGTTTTGGTCAATTAATACTTTAGAGGCATCTAAAATAGCTTGAGAGGATCGATAGTTGTTTTTAAGAAAAACTAACTCAATATGATTTTTATATTGCTCATGAAAATCTAAAATATTTTTTAGTCTCGCTCCTTGAAATTCATAAATAGATTGGTCATCGTCTCCAACAATAAATATATTAGGATTTTCCCAATACTGAATTAACAATTGTAAAATAGCATTTTGCGCACCACTGGTATCTTGAAATTCATCCACCATTAGATAGAGGTATTGTTCTTGATAATACCTCAATAATTTTTCGTACCGCCCAAATTCTTTGACCACCCACAAAATCATATCCTCATAGTCATAGCGGCGATGTTGGTGCAATAAGGTAGTGTAGCGTTCAAATAATACGGCTGCCTCCCACAAGCGTTCCATCTTCTCTTTAACCAATTGCAACTTTCCCTCTTTTATATCTCCTTTCTTATATCTTCCTGATTTGACTTTATAGATAAATTCGGGCCTACTTGGCAACTCCTCTAAATACAATCGAATGCGTTCTTGTAAATAATTAGCCGTCCAATGCTCTTTTTTCATCATCTGGAATAGATGATGCAAATGCTTTTCATAGAAATAAATATCTCGTCGCCCTCTTTTTAAGGGATGCGCTAATGGCAATTCATCAATTAACTTACGAATAATCTCTACTCGTTCCAGTTCGCTCAATGGCTCTAATTGCTGAATACCAAATAATTCTAAGTTTTCTTGGATGACTTTGTTGCAAAAAGAATGGAAAGTATAAATATGGACTTTATGCGCCTCTGGACCAATAAACTGTAGCAGGCGTTCCCGCATGGCATGTGTGCCTGCATCTGTAAAAGTTAAGCAGAGGATATTATTGGCTTGGGTATCTGTGGACATCAAAATACGTCCAATACGGGCAGAAAGGATATGGGTCTTGCCTGTACCTGGTCCGGCTACTACCAATACAGGTCCTTCTATCTGGTCAACAGCTTGTCGCTGTTGCAAATTGAGCCGTTTCAATTCTTTTAGAAACGCCTCATTATTTTCGATTAATTGATTTTTTTCTTTTGCCAAATGGATTGAATTTATTGGCAAGATACTCTTTTTACTGCTTTTTCTTCAATACCTTAAATTCAGAAAGATCTAATTCGAATCCTTCTAATACCGACTCTCCAGATAATTTATTATCAAAGCCAGTTACGATATCAGTACTACCATCAGCTCGATAAATGTATACCTTCTCTTTATAGGGGTCTATCAACCAAGCTAATTTTACACCATTAGCAATCCAAGTCTTCTCCATTTTTCGTTTGACTACAGACAACTTATCGCTTTTTGATCGTAGTTCTACTATAAAATCGGGTACAGTAGGGATATATTGGTTTTCTATTTCGTCAGCAGTTAATGTTTCCATCTTATCCGCAGAGAGCCAAGCTGCATCGGGACTCTTGGTCGAGCCATCGGGCAAATTAAAGCCTGTACTAGGACTAAAAGACTCCCCTTTTCCTGCTTGCATATGCCAATGCCTTAGTCTATAATTAAGTTTATTTTCCCGAATACCACTTCCGCCTTTAACTGGTGACATAATATTTATTTTTCCATTTTTCTCCCGCTCCATTTGTAGTTCTGGATAGAGGGCTGTTAACTCATTGAATTGCTTTTTACTTAAGCCTTCCACAGTGATACCACCTGCCAGTTGAAACAACTGCTCTAGTAATGGAGGGGGCATCAATTTAGTCGCTACGGTCATGCTTTTATAATTAAAGTGCGTTATGCTTTTACCAAAGTTACAAAAAATGGAATAAAAGTGGAAATATATGTTCCTTATCGAATTCAATACTCAAAGAGTCAAAATCTATCGTTGCATCCGTTCCTCCACAAACGTCGCCCAATCTTCAATCTTATGCCCATGCTTTTTAGACCATGCCTCTGCTTGCTCTGCAGGGATGCCATATTCTTCTTCTATTTTTTGAAAAACGGATTTGGAAATCAAGGGGTTTGAGAGTAGAGAAGACGCATTTTCTACATTGACAAATTCGTCTACATCTATCCCTAAATCTTCGAAGGTGGATTTTACTTTTTTATAGGTTTGGTGGGAGTTGGTTAGGAGGGTCAACCAATCAGTGCTACTGCGGGAACTTAAGGTGTCTCCTTCATAGCGATTTTTGAGGTAATCTATTTCGTCTTTGTTGTATTTTAAACTAGACCATTCAAATTCGGGAATTTTGCCTTCTGCCTTTGCGACAGCTCTATTTTTGGCAAAATAATCGGCTAGTCTGCCTAGTCGTTCTTTTCTAGATTTTTTTTTTCAAAAAAGGTGTTGGCTTCTGGTTGTGTTTTTGTTGTCTCTTTTGCTTTTATTTCTTCTTCGGTTAGTTCTATTTCTTCAGTCGTTTCTACCATATGGATACCATTATTTTGGAGAATGACCATCGCCAGAATACCCAAAGCTATTATTAATAAGATCCATTCAAATTTATTTAGAATCTTCTTTTTTTCTTGTTCTGCCATGACTATGTTATATTAAAAAATGGAATTACCTGAAATATAGCGTAACTAGATGTATGTTCTTTTTCATCGAAAAAAAAAAGAACCAAAAATTCTAGTCCAAAAAAACTCCCTCCGGTCAAACAGTTTTTGGACAAGCCAACCCGCCTACATGTTGACCATTTGACGTTGACAACAGTGGTATTTTATTTACCAGTTTAATAGTGTAATCCCCTAATATCTACAGCATAAAGCACACTATTAAAAATCTACCTTCAACCGTAAATTAACCCGCCGAGAGGTCAAAAAATTCGGCACAGCATACTGCGTACTGAATACTGTTTTAATCCATGTATTAGAGGCTACATTTGATACCGCCATCAAATTAAATACTTCTAAACTCAACCAAGTGCTTTCTGTAAAACGTAAGAATCCATTAGGCTTTTTTGCTTTGCGTTTGGCATCCCACAGAGCTAAGGCAAAACCAATATCGACCCTGTGATAAGGTCTAAATCTATAGGTATTTCTGAATACTTCATTATTACCTCTTAAACCATAGGGTAAGCCTGTACCGACCGTGAAATTTAAGTGCATTTTGAAATTTTCCCTTCCTGGCAAATAATCTTGAAAGAAGGTCGAGAGCGTTAAAAATTGATCCGTTGGTCTTGGAACATCTGAGACATTTCTGCCTTCTGCGTCTCCAATTTCTCGAACAATGTGTTGGACGCCATCCAAACTTTCTCTAGCTCTCAATAAAGATACATTAATCCAAGATTCCGCTCCTGGAACAAATTCTCCGTTGATACGCATATCTAATCCAGCAACATATCCTGTCGCATCATTCTCTCCTGAATAACGAATTCGTACATTGTCTACATCATAAGACACCACATCCCATAACCTTTTATAATAAGCCTCAGCAATCAAACGGAATTTCTTTTTAGAAACACGCTTCATATTAAAATCTAAGGTAAATCCGCCTAAAATATGCATTGATTTTTGAGACAATAATCCTTCATTAACAGAGCCATCTGTCCTTCTTAATTCTCTATAAAATGGCGACTGATAGTATAAGCCCGCCGCTAGTCGATAGGAAATATCCTTCTTTCCTTCTGCTAATGGCTTATATAAAAATTGAACTCTAGGGGTAATATAAAATTCATCATTCAAATCCCAATAAGCTGCTCGCAAGCCTGCCGTAATTTGCATTTCTCGGCGGTTCTCATCTCTAATCGTAAACGTATTTTGGGCAAAGCCTTCAAAGCGATTTGACAATAAATTGTTAGTCGTTTTTAATACATTGACTAACTGTACGGAATTGGCATCGAAGGGTAAGGAATATCCAGCAGAATCTAAACGTTCCCACTCATTGATTTGATCATTAATTTCTTCTCGTTGGTATTTTAATCCCCATTGGATAAAATGACTAGAAGATTTTGCTGGGTCATCTCCCTCTAATTGGTATTCAATTCCTCCCTTATGCTGTATATTCGTTACATTAGAAGTTAAGTAATTTCGGACATACTGATGCTGTGTGCCTGAGCCTAACAGGCCTACTATTTCTCCAAAATTATCACTTCCTATATCTGTATTTACTTGTCCTAATTGATAAAAACCTAAAATATCAAAACGCTCATTTTCATTACTCTGATAGGAAGAAGCTAACAATTTTAAGTATAAAGGATTTTCTGCTCTATCTGGCAAATAAGTGAGAGATACGCCTCCCATACCTGTTGTAAAGTCATCGACTTCTTGCCCTTCAAAAACAGAGAATAATTCTAAAGTAAAATCAATTAAACCCAAAGCCGTACTTCGTTCTACAGGCGTAAAACTATATTCACTTCTGTTATAATTACCTATTATACCTAACTGTAAATCTCTTGTTATATCATAAGTAAAGTAACCTTGAAAATCTGCAAAATTAGGCGTGTATTCTCCTTTAGTATCTAAAGAACCCAATAAATATTGAGTAGTTTTATATCGTGCGCCTACCAAATATCGGAAGCGTCTATAATCGTCTTTTCCTGCTCTAGTACTTCCCTCCAAATGAGCAGATGCTCCTAAAAAACTCATCCCTACAGAAGCTTTCATTTTCTCTGGACGCTTATATTGTACATCTAATACAGAGGATAATTTGTCGCCATACTTAGCTTGAAATCCACCCGAAGAAAAAGCCAAATTGCTGATCATATCTATATTTGCAAAGGTCAATCCTTCCTGCTGTCCAGAACGAATTAATTGGGGTCTATATATTTCAAAGTCATTGACGTAGACTAAGTTTTCATCATAATTTCCACCTCTTACATTATATTGTGAACTCAGTTCCCCTCCTGTTCCACTGCTCGTTCCTAGTGCAATAGACGGTAGTACACTTTCTAAATTACCCGTTGTAGACGGCAGTAATTTTAACTCTGTCACTTCCTCTCTTACAATCCCTGCCTCTTCGATTTTACTTTCCGTTACGACAATCTCTAATTCTGACTCTTCCGAAACTAAGCCAATATCTATTTTTCGACTCTCTCCGCTGAGCATCGCAGGAATTGCTGTTTCCCCTACTTTAAAACCTAGTCTAGAAAATACTACTGTTATTGGTTCCCCTGTAGGTACTTTAATTCTATAGAAACCTGCTTGATTGGACTCTACTGCAATATTTGTCCCTTCCACATAGATTGTTACTAAATCTACTGGCTCATCAGAAATGGCATCTTTGACAACTCCGAAGACGGTAGCGTCTCTTGTTTGAGCTTGCAAACTAATGGCGGTAAGACAGATAAAGAAAATGTAGTAGAGTTGTTTCATGTATTATATTTTCAGTACCACGGAATTTATTCCGTACATAGTACCACGGAATTTATTCCGTTATTTAAATTCACAGAATAAATTCTGTGGTACAGTTTTACAGAATAAATTCTGTGTTACTGTAGTTGTCCAATTCTTTTCATGCGTCGAATAGTATCTAGGGGGTCATCTGCTTTAAATACGGCACTGCCTGCGACTAATACTCTTGCGCCTGCTTTCAATAGTGCTTCGGCATTTTGCAAACCTACTCCACCGTCTATTTCAATCAGCACATTGACATTCTTAACGATAATCATATCCGACAATCGCTGTACCTTTGGAACGGTGTTGTAAATAAACTTTTGTCCACCAAAGCCAGGATTGACAGACATTAAGCAAACTAAATCCACCTCTTCGATCACATTCTCTAATACGCTGACTGGCGTGTGAGGGTTCAATGCGACCCCTGCTTTTGCCCCTGTTTCTTTTATTTGGGCGATTGTTCTATGCAAATGTGGGCAGGCTTCGTAATGTACCGTGATGACATCGGCACCTGCTTCTCGGAAAGTTTCTATATATTTCTCTGGTTCTTCGATCATCAGGTGTACATCAATTGGCTTTTTACAGGTAGCTTTCGCTGCCTTTAATATGGGAAAACCAAAAGAAATATTTGGAACAAATCGGCCATCCATGACATCAAAATGCAGCCAATCTGCTTCACTTTGATTAATCATGTCCATTTGTTCTCCTAACTTGGTAAAATCGGAGGCTAATAAAGACGGGGCAATTAAATGCGGCATTTTTTTGGATTAGTTCTTTGCTTAAATAAATGGAGTGGTTGGATTTAGAATTGCTTACGATGTAATTATGCTCGGTTGAGGTTTGGCAAATCATAGTTCATACATCTTAAATCTTAAATCCATTACGTACAAGTTAGACAGATTTATGATGTATGATGTATGATGTAAAATTTATGATTTTGCTGCTCTATCGCTAACCACTGAAAAATGGATGGATGTTTGGCAAATCATAAATCATAGTTCATACATCTTACATCATAAATCCATCACGTATAAGTTAGACAGATTTATGATGTATGATTTATGATGTAAAAATTATGATTTTGCTGCTCTATCGCTAGCTACCGAAAAAATAAGTGTAAAATCTAATAAACTTCAAACAAACCAGCAGCACCCATACCACCACCTACACACATCGTAGACACTACATACTTAGCCCCACGTCTCTTCCCTTCTATCAAAGCATGAGCCACCATTCTAGAGCCAGTCATACCATACGGATGACCA
>CAKZUM010000498.1 GCA_937921525.1 uncultured Saprospiraceae bacterium | reverse complement strand
TATGAATTATGATTTCTGATTTGCTGTGCGAGCGTGTTCCATAAAACAAAACAAATGGAGTGGTATATATATGTGATAGCGATTGTTGGTAGTTTTTTTGCAGGAGCGATCAACACCCTAGCAGGAAGTGGCTCTGCTATTACGCTAACGATCTTAACAGAATTAATTGGTTTACCTCCAAATATAGCGAATGGTACTAATCGAATAGGCGTACTAACACAAAGCTGGGCAGGTTCTTATGCTTTTTATAAAAATGGAAAATTACATTTAGAAGGAAGTAAACGATATATTATCCCCACGGTAATAGGTGCGATTCTAGGTGTTTGGGCAGCTGTGTATGTAAGTAATGAACAATTTAAAACAGTTTTTAGTTATTTGATGGTGGGCATGTTATTTGTTATTTTAATAAAACCCAAACGTTGGTTACGAGAGACGGATATAAAAAATCCTCCTTCCTTATTGATTGCCATCCCTTTATTTTTAGCATTAGGTTTTTATGGTGGTTTTATACAAATGGGAATGGGTGTTTTTTATTTAGCGACGATGGTGCTAGTAGCAAAATATAATATTATTGATAGCAATGCGCTCAAGGTTTTTGTGGTAGCGATTTATACAGTCGTAGTTGTCGCCATTTTTCAATATAAAGGAATGATTGATTGGTCGGTTGGCCTTTTGTTGGCGATTGGGCAGACAGCAGGCGGTTGGTTTACGGCGAACTATGCTTCTAAATATAAAGATGCAGATGTGTGGGCTTATCGCTTATTGGTAGCAGTTGTGATTTTTGGTATTTTGAAGTTATTTAAGCTCCTCTAAATTGCGAATTTTCGCTAGATGATTGCTTGATATACTTATTATTACAAAGCAATACAATTTATATAATTATTAGTAAGCATTACACTTGTTCCTTATTTCCTTATTTGTACTTTTGTAGGCTTTGAAAGAAAAACAATCTATTTTAGAAAGTGGTGGACACAAAGGAGTAAACTAAACGCTAACCAGACTTAGTTTTTCTGCACCACAAAAGGACACAAAAGACTTTTATGAATTTCTTTTGTGTCTTTTGATCTTTTTGTGGTGCAAAAGAAATTTACGGCTTAGCCGTGACCTATGTGTTATAGATACAATCTATCTGTGTCCTATACTTAACGATATAATTTATTAGTAAAAAAAACGATTATGGCTGAAGTCATTAGAATGCCCCGAATGAGTGACACAATGGAAGAAGGTGTCATTGTAGGTTGGTTAAAGCAAGAAGGAGAAGAAGTAGAATCTGGTGAAACCTTAGCAGAGGTAGAGACCGATAAAGCTACAATGGAATTAGATAGTTATAGTGATGGTATTTTATTGCATATTGCAGTAAAGGAAGGTCCTGTACCGATCAATGGCGTGATTGCAGTCATTGGAGAAAAAGGAGAAGATTGGAAAGCAGCGATTGCTGCTGCGGGTTCGGAAGGTGGATCAGCAGGAGATAATGCGACACCAGAACCAGAAAATGTTGCAACTCCTGCTGCTGAAGAAACAGCAGCACCCGTAGCTGCTACTTCTGATGGCGCAAGAATTAAAGCCTCTCCACTAGCTAAAAGTATGGCTAAAGAAGCTGGTATCAGTTTGGCAGGGGTAAGTGGATCAGGAGATAATGGAAGAATTGTAAAAAAAGATATAGAAAGCTTGTTGGATAATCCGCAAACGACTGCTGCGCCAACAGCAGCTCCTCAAAAAGTAGCCCCAACAACAAAGCCTGCTCCTGTTGCTACACCAGCAGCAGCTACTCCAGCTGTTCAACCTTTTGTTTTTAACGGTAGTGAACAATCTGAAGATGTTCCAGTAAGCCAAATGCGAAAAGCAATCGCAAAGGCAGTGGTCGCTAATAAATTTTCTGCTCCACATTTTTACTTAACGGTAGAAATAGATATGGAAAATGCCATTACTGCTCGTAAGCGGATGAACGAAATTGCGCCAACAAAGATCTCTTTTAATGATTTAGTCTTAAAGGCAGCGGCTGTTGCTTTACGCCAACATCCTGAAATTAATGCTTCTTGGTTAGAGGATAATAAAATTCGCTATCACCAACATATAAATATCGGCGTGGCAGTTGCTACTCCAGAAGGTTTATTACTACCGGTGGTTCGTCATACAGATATGAAGTCTTTATCGCAAATTAATAGTGAGGTTCGATCTTTGGCTGGATTGGCGAAGGAAAAGAAAATACAGCCTCAGCAAATGCAGGGCAGTACCTTTATGATTTCTAATTTGGGAATGTTTGGTATTGAGGAGTTTACGGCTATTGTTAGTAAGCCGAATGCTTGTGCATTGGCTGTTGGTTCTATTATTGACAAGCCAGTTGTCAAAGACGGTGAAGTAGTGCCTGGTAAGCGAATGAAAGTGACGCTTTCTTCGGATCATAGGGTTGTGGATGGTGTTATTGGGGCGAAGTTCTTGGAGACATTCAAAGCAGTATTAGAAGATCCATTGAGAATGTTGGTGTAGATCAGTAAAGTTCTAAACCATAGCCGTCAGGCTATCAGAAAAGCTCATTGATTACCAGTTAATTATAGAGCGAAGGTAGATGGCAGAAATTTTCAAAATGGCTGTCATCTTTCCCAAGAACCCAGATGACAGCCACTTTCTAAGTTTCTGCCATCAAGAGTTCGTCTCTTAGCATGACGGGTATGGTTCTAAACTTAAGAAGCCAGAATATTGTTTTTAACATGATATTCTGGCTTTTTATTTAAAACCATACGGTTTTAGAATAGAGAAGCGAGAGTAGAGAATAGAGACATATCTGCTTAAAAGACAATGAGATTTAGTCTATATTGAATGGAATACGTCTCTGCTCTCTATTCTATTTAAAAATAATTTATGAGCAAAAAAACATTAGTTCTTGGTGCTTCTCTGAAGCCTGAACGATATTCTAATATTGCAACTAAACGATTGACGAATCATGGCCATGAAGTCGTGCCTATTGGTTTGCGCGAAGGAGAAATTGAAGGAATTAGTATTCTAAAAGGTACTCCTGATATAGAGGGCGTGGATACGGTTACTTTATACATGAATCCTAAGAGGCAACAACCTTATTACGACTATATTTTATCTCTAAATCCTAAGCGCATTATTTTTAATCCTGGAACGGAGAATCCAGAATTGGTAGCTTTGGCGCAGGCTAAAGGGATTGAGGC
>CAKZUM010000497.1 GCA_937921525.1 uncultured Saprospiraceae bacterium | reverse complement strand
TTCCACTTGTGCAACTGCGGCAATGGATGCTAAGGCCTCGCCTCTAAACCCCATCGTATGTATCGCAAAAAGATCTGCAGATTTTTTAATCTTAGAGGTCGCATGTCGTTCAAAGCTCATTCTAGCATCGGTGTCAGACATGCCGCAGCCATTATCAATTATTTGAACTAATGCCTTACCTGCGTCCTTTACGATCAATTTAATTTGAGTGCTTCCTGCATCTATAGCATTTTCCAATAATTCTTTCACCAAAGAAGCAGGTCGTTGAATCACCTCTCCTGCAGCAATTTGATTGGCAATAGCGTCTGGCAAAAGCTGAATAACATCAGCCATATATAGGTTCTATTTTTAAAATTTCTTTAAAATATTTTTTTAGAATAGAGAAGTGAGAGCAGAGAATAGAGACCTGTGACGTTTAAAAAATGAAGAGATTTTTTTGTTTCTCGAACGAAATACGTCTCTATTCTCTGTTCTAAAATTACTCCAATGCCTCCACGATACCAGGTACATAAATCTTGAAAGCAAGATAAGTTAAGAATAATAGAAAAACAATTACTCCTAGTAACAGTCTATTAGAACGCTTTGTTTCGGCTGCTCTCATTTCTGCTTTGATCTGAAAAGACCCATTACCTGCCCCTCTAGTAAACCCTTTTGATAGCCTAGCTTTTACAGCCTCTACATCATTTTTACCTTCTTTTCCTTTATACTTTTGAAGCCGTTCATCTAAATCTTCTTTTTTAGGGTCCCAATATCTTGGAATGTACTTATACTTTTGATGCTTGGGAGGCTTAAAAAAATTAAGTAATGCCATAGTATTATATTTATTTAGAGAAGGTGGTTGTAACAACTTCGTTTAATTACAACTAATTTACATCATTTCTTATCGGAATTTCATTTCTACTTTCACTTCAATGTTCTCTACTCCGTTTTAAAATCAGCCTACTGCAAATATAAGTAGTAATCCGCAAAATTAAATTTGTATTAATTTTAATATGTTTTTAAGAAATAATGCTGTCTAAATTACTGAAATTCACTTCAAACTGAACAATACCGCCATTCCTTCTTGTATCATTTATAGAAAAGTACTATCTTTGCGCCCGTAACCAATTCTAGGAGAGGGAACGTTTTGTTCCCTCTTTTTTTATAGGTCATATGTAAGTATATAGTTAGATGATTCAAGACAAAATAGAAGCCTTAGTTTCCAGTAAATTTGAAGAAGAAGATTTTGCTAATTGCTTTCTTGTTGAAATCAAATTTAATACAAGTAACAATACCTTACAAGTGTATATCGACCATGATGTAGGCTTAAATATTGTTCAGTGTAGAAAGTTAAGTCGCTATTTAGAAGAGTATTTAGATGAATCACAAGTACTCGGAGAAAAGTATGTTTTAGAAGTATCTTCCCCCGGCTTAGATCAGCCATTGCAATTAGTGAGACAGTACAAGAAAAATATTGGCAGAGATTTGAGAATTAAGTTGGTAGATGGAAATAAAGTGGATGGCCAAATTGTAGCGGTAACAGACGAAGCAGTGACCTTAGAGAAAGAAGTAGTTACCAAAGTAGGAAAAAAGAAGAAGAAAAAGGAACTAGTGCAAACTGCCTATCCTTACAATACTATAGCAAAAGCAAAAATTAAAATATCTTTTAAGGGACTAGGCAAAAATAGGAAGTAGACCCAATTTATATAGGCGTATACCTTACTTAATGCTTGGATCAGAATCGAATTCTGAACCCTAAATTAACATCATTGCAGAAGTGCATTGACTATAAACCAAGATAGAGATTGTTATTAATCTCTGTTATTTTGAAAAAAATAAAAATGGAACCAAGATGATGAATCTTGCTGAAACTTTCTCGGAGTTTAAAGCGGGAAAGGACATTGACCGACCAACTATGGTTCGGGTTTTAGAGGACGTCTTTAGAACCTTAATTAAAAAGAAGTTTGGGTCTGATGAAAATTTTGATGTAATCGTCAATACCACCAAAGGGGATTTAGAATTATGGAGGGTACGAGCAATTGTACCAGATGGAGAGGTAACAGATGATAAGGCTCAAATTTCCATCTCGGAAGCACTTAGTATTGATGTGGACTATGAAATCGGAGAAGAGTGTTACGAACAATTACACCTAAAAGATTTTGGAAGAAGATCGATCATGGCTGCTCGCCAGACGCTTGTTTCTAGAATTATGGAATTAGAGAAGGATGAAATCTATAAGAAGTATATGGAGCGTGTGGGGGAAATAGTGGCTTGCGAGGTGCACCAAATCTTGAAAAGAGAAATTTTAGTATTAGATGATACGACTGGGCATGAATTGACAATGCCTAGAAAAGAAATGATACAAGGAGACTTTCTTAGAAAAGGGGATATGGTAAGAGGGGTGATTAAGAAAGTAGAGATGAAAAATAATAACCCTGTTGTTATTTTGTCTAGAACGGATAATGATTTCTTAGCGAAATTATTAGAACAAGAAGTTCCGGAAATTGAAGATGGTTTGATTACAATCAAGAATATTGTTCGTATTCCTGGAGAGCGTGCTAAAGTAGCCGTAGAGTCCTATGATGATAGAATTGATCCAGTAGGTGCTTGTGTCGGAATGAAAGGGTCAAGAATACATGGTATCGTTCGAGAATTGAAAAATGAGAATATCGACATTATTAATTTTACGAATAATGAGTCTTTATTTATTCAACGTTCTTTAACTCCTGCTAGAATTAGTACGATTGATTTGTTGACAGAAGGAGAAGAAAAGCGAGCTTCTGTTTTCTTAAAACCAGATCAGGTATCCTTAGCAATAGGTAAAGGTGGTACAAACATTAAATTAGCTAGTCGATTAACAGGCTATGAAATTGATGTCTATAGAGAGAATGATACGACTGAAATTGACGATGTAGATTTAGACGAATTCTCCGATGAAATCGAAGATTGGATCATTGAGGAGTTAAAGCAGATCGGCTGTGATACTGCAAGAAGTGTATTAGAACTAGATATTAAAGAGCTTATAAGAAGAACAGATTTGGAGGAAGAAACGATCAATGAGGTACTGAAAGTCTTAAATGAAGAACTAGAAGAATAAATATAGGAACTTATTGGACCTATTTATTCGTTTTACTATTGTTAAAATGGCTATTTACAGTTAAAAACATAGTCTTTTTACAATAGAATATATCCGTATTACTATATTTAATTAACTTTGCAGCGATTTTTAGGCAGGTTGATGTAAAAAAGTAATAAAAAGTAGTAATTTCATGGATACAAAAATCTGTGAGGTTATCAATTATTAACTCCTTAAGTAAGGAAAAGGATTTGAATGGCAAAACGTCTGATTAAAGTAGCGAAAGAACTTAATGTAGGTACGTCTACAATTGTAGAGTTTCTAAACCGAAATGGTTTTGAAATTGATGATAAGCCTATAGCCAAGGTCACCAGTGAGATGGAGGCATCTCTTAAAAAAGAGTTTCAGGAATCTGCTTCGATTAAAGAAAAAGCGGACCAATTGATTATTGGTACTCGACCTGTTCAAAAGAAAGAGGAAGAGCCAGTCGCTGTCTCTCCACCACCTCCTGTGGCGGTTAAACCTGTTCCAGCTCCAGAGCCTGTTTCTGAACCAACTCCAACACCAGAGCCTGTAGTAGAAAAGGTTGAAGCTCCAGTAGTGGTTGAAGAAGTTCCAGTAGTAGAAGCTAAAGTTGAGGCTCCAAAGTCGAAAGCTGAACCTACTGTCGCAGAAAGTGAAGCAAAGCCAGTAAAAGTAGCGAAAGAACCAGAAGAGATTTCAAATAGACCTCAGTTGAAAGTACTGGGTAAAATAGATTTGGAGCCTAAAAAGAAGAAAAAGAAAGCGGAAGTAAAGCCAAGTCCACCTGTCGCTAAAGAGAAAGTTGAGAAGAAAGTTAAGGAGGAGGTTGTTAAAAAGAAAAAAGAGCCACCAGTTGTTAAACCAAAAGAAAAAGCACTACCAGCCGCAGACGAAAAGGCACCTCCTGTAGTAGCCAAGGAAACTCCTAAAAAGGAGAAAGAAAAGAAAGAGGAAAAATCTACAAAACCTGCAGCAGCAAAAGAAAAGGTAATAAAGGAAGAACCTACCGAAATAAAGCCAGAACCTATCACGGACACTTCAGAAAAAGTAGTAGCGAAAGATCAATTAATTAGAGCTGAGGCACCAAAATTAAAAGGTACTAAAATTCTAGGTAAGATTGATGTAGGTCAGTTCCAAAAGAAGAAGGATAGCAAAGGAAAACCTGTTGCCTCTTCCGATACTTCCAGAACTAGAAAACGAAAGCGAACTCGTAAGAAAGTGGAGTCTAATAGTAGCAATCGACCTGCAAGTAGTGGAGCAGGTGGTACTCGTCAAGGACAAGGCAGCGGAACTGGTGGCGGTACTCGTCAGGGTGGCGGTGGTGGTAACCGTCAAGGCGGTGGCAATCGTCAAGGTGGCGGCTCAGGTAATAGACAAGGTGGAAGATCAGGAAATAATAGACCTGGTGGTAATAATAGAAATAGACCAACTTCAAGAGGTCGAAGAGATGAAGTAAAAGAAGTTTCTGCTAAAGAAATCGAAGATAAGATCAAGTCCACAATGGCTCGTATGGAGGGCGGTGGCAAAAAACGTCAGCGTATTCGGAGAGACAAGCGGGATTCGATGCGTAAGAAGGAAGAGGCACAAGAATTAGAAAAGAGTGACGTAAAATTACAGTTGACAGAATTTATTTCTGTATCAGAATTGGCCAGTTTGATGGAGGTGCAGGTGACAGATGTCATTACGACTTGTATGAACTTAGGAGTCATCGTATCCATTAACCAGCGATTAGACGCAGAGATTATTGAACTATTAGCAGATGAATTCAACCATGAGATAGAATTTATTTCTGCTGAAGAGCAAGTATTAGAAGAAGAGGAAATAGTGGATGCACCAGAAGATTTGAAGCCAAGGGCTCCAATCGTAACGGTGATGGGACATGTAGATCACGGTAAGACCTCTTTACTAGATTATATTAGAAAAGCTAGTGTTGCTGATGGGGAAGCAGGTGGAATCACACAGCATATTGGTGCATATGAAGTACTTGTTGGAGAAGAAAAGAAAAAAATTACTTTCCTAGATACACCAGGTCACGAAGCCTTTACCGCCATGCGGGCCAGAGGTGCTAAGGTAACGGATATTGCCGTAATTATTATCGCAGCTGATGATAGCTTAATGCCTCAAACGAAAGAAGCAATTAGCCACGCACAAGCAGCTGGTGTTCCAATTATCTTTGCTATAAATAAGATAGATAAGGCAGGTGCTAATCCAGATAGAATTAAAACCGAATTAGCTGCAATGAACCTTCAAGTAGAAGAGTGGGGTGGTGAATACCAGTCTGCAGATATTTCTGCTAAGATGGGACAGAACATCGATTCCTTATTAGAAGAGATTCTTCTAAAGGCAGAAATGTTGGAGCTACAAGCAAATCCTGATAGAGCAGCTTCTGGTGTTGTTCTAGAAGCATCTTTAGATAAAGGTAGAGGATATGTTGCAAAAACTTTAGTCCAAACAGGGACGCTATCAATTGGTGATCCAATGGTTGCAGGCTCTCATTCTGGAAAGATCAAGGCCATGTTTAATGAACATGGAAAGCGTATCACAACTGCTGGTCCGTCCTCTCCTGTATTAGTATTAGGGTTGAGTGGAGCACCGCAAGCAGGTGAAAAGTTCAGAGTCACAGAAACGGAACCAGAAGCAAGATTGATTGCATCCAAGCGAGAACAGATTACGAGAGAACAAGCTAATAGAGCTAATAAGCGTATTAGTTTAGATGAGATCGGAAGACGTCTAGCATTGGGTAACTTTAAAGAATTGAACTTAATTGTGAAAGGGGATGTGGATGGTTCTATCGAAGCCTTATCTGATTCCTTAATTAAGCAATCTATAGAATCTGTACAAGTAAATGTAATTCATAAGGCAGTAGGACAAATCATCGAGTCAGATGTATTGTTAGCCTCTGCTTCGGATGCCATTATTATTGGATTCCAAGTTAGACCATCTTTGGGAGCTAGGAAGCTAGCAGAACGAGAAGGAGTTCAAATTAAGACCTACTCTATTATCTATGAAGCAATTGATGAAATTCGATCTGCTATAGAAGGTATGCTAGAACCTACTAAGGAAGAAAAAATTCTTGGAGAGGTGGAAGTACGGGAAGTCTATAAGATTAGTAAGGTCGGCACCATTGCAGGTAGTTATGTAACGGAAGGTAAAATTACTAGAAACGCACATATCCGCTTGGTTAGAAATGGTATCGTTATTTTCCCTACTAAAGAAGGGGTACATGGGGAGGTGAGCTCTTTGAAGCGATTCAAGGATGATGTGAAAGAAGTCAAATCTGGCTTTGAATGTGGGGTAACGATCAAAAACTATAACGATATTAAAGTAGGGGATGTCGTTGAAGCCTATGAAATCGTTGAAGTAAAACAGACATTACTATCTATTAGTAAAAAGAAGTCTAAGTAACGACGAAATAATAAGTTTACCTTATCATTAAAAAAGCGGTACCAATGTATAATTGATACCGCTTTTTTTATTCTCTGTGCCCTATGTGGTAAAAAATGTCAACTACTTTTGTGGTTTAAATAAACTTATCAAATTCTCCCTAACTAAAATCAATCTCTGTATTATCTCCAATGTTTAAACTCTGTCTTAGACCAGTAATACCTGCATCATTCCCAACTACCGAATTCTGTAAGATAACTTCTTTTATAGCAGCGTAATTACCGATGATAGAATTTTTGACGATAGAGTCGGAGATATTGGTATGTTCTCCTATAGTGACATGAGGGCCAATAATAGAATTTTTAATGTCGCATTTCTTTCCTATACTAACGGGATTAATAATAATCGAATTTTCGTATAACGGTAAGTTAGCAGAAGCATAACCTTCTTTATCCAGTAGTAATGCATTCGTTTCCAAAAGAATCTCGATCTTCCCGCAATCATACCAATTATTAACATCCATCGTAGAGAAGACAACCTCATCTTGCTCTATCATTCTCATTAAAGCATCTGTTAACGGAAATTCTCCACCCGTTCGAATATTTTTTTTGATATTATGTTTTAAAGCTTTTATCAGCAGTGGTACTTCTTTAATCTTATACAAACCAACCATTGCCATATTAGATTTAGGAATGTTTGGCTTCTCTACTAATTTGAGTACATTACCATCCTCGTCAAATTCTACTATTCCGAAATCTCTTGGATCGTTGACTTTCCTTACAGCCAAACAAGAGTTAGGGGTCTCGACAAAGGCTTTTAAATCAATATCTATAATAATGTCACCAAAGACAATTATTGCTTCTTCCACTCCTTTTAGTGCTCTTCTAGCTGTCCAAATAGCGTGACCAGAACCATCTCTGTCTCCTTGTTCTACGAAAGTTTTTTCTAAATTGGGGTAAGCTTCCTCTACGTAATGTTTAATTTTTTCACCAAGGTAGCCTACAATGAATACAAATTCTTTGACACCTACCTCTATTAATTGATCTATTATAAAAGAGATAATAGGCTTTCCTGCTACTGGAATTAAAGGCTTAGGTTGTGTATATGTTAGTGGCCGCAGACGTGTTCCTACACCTGCAACTGGGATGATCGCTTTCATGATTAAAGTCTTATTTTTCAACGTTTTAGATGCACGTACGAACTCTATCTTACACTACTGGAATTTTAAAGAGCAGAGAAGCGAGAGCAGAGAATAGAATAGAGATAGATTTCGTTTAAAAAATGACGAAATTTCATCTTTTCTTGGACGAAATACATCTCTACTCTCTCTTCTCTGCTCTCTGTTCCAAAATATAGTAGTAGCTATTTACTTTTATGGTGCTAAGCGTTCAATCGACCATTTCTTTTTTTCTTGTAAAGTATAACATATTCGATCGTGAAGCCTACTAGATCGACCTTGCCAAAATTCTATTAATGTCGGTTGAACTAGATAGCCTCCCCAATTTGACGGCTTAGGCAAGGTAGGTTTATTTTTATATTTCTCTTTTAGTTCTTTGTAATTATTTTCTAATTCGACTCTACTTTTTATCACTTGGCTTTGAGGGGAAGCCCAAGCCCCTATTTGACTTCCTTGAGGACGACTATGAAAGTAGGTAGTAGATTGACGCACGGAGCTTTTTTTAACGACACCTTCAATCCTAACTTGTCTTTCTAATTCTTTCCAAAGGAATACTAGGGCAACATTGGGGTTTTGTGCTAGTTCTGTTCCTTTTTTACTATTGTAGTTGGTGTAAAAAACAAAACCTTTTTTATCAAACCTTTTTAATAAAACGATTCGCGCAGAGGGTTGTCCTTTGGCATTGACCGTAGCTAGTGTCATTGCATTCGCCTCCTTGATGGCACTATCTAATGCTTCCTGAAACCATATTTCAAATTGCTGAATAGGATCTGTGGCTACATCAGTTATCTCTAGTGTTCTGGCTCTATAATCTTCTCTTAAGTTAGAAATTAGTTGATTGTTCAAAGCTATATTTTAGTAAAGTGATCTATGAAGTTGTTTAAAAATGTATAACTGATTTATTTGCAAGTCATTGATCGTCAATGACTTCGCCTTTTTAAATTCCCGTAGCTAAGGCTACGAAAATTTAAAAAGACTGTGTCCTGACAATCAAGCACTTACAACTAATTTCAGTCTACATTCTTAAACAACTTC
>CAKZUM010000496.1 GCA_937921525.1 uncultured Saprospiraceae bacterium | reverse complement strand
GGCCTTAGCCATTGCTGCCCAACGTTTCATTTTTCTCGCCTTGCGATATTCAAACGCTCTTCCCATTTTAAATTATTTTTATCGTTACTTAAAGTATTGACAAGAAGTCCTAGATGACCAACTTATTATTTCATCGTTACTAACAGAGATACTTATTAGAATAGAGAATAGAGAACAGACAACAGAGACAGATTCCGTTTACATGACAATAAATTTTCATTGGCATATAAACGAAATCTGTCTCTGCTCTCTCAGTAAAACGGTCTCTATTCTCTGTTCTCAAAAGAAACATCAACTAAAAAACCTTATTAATATGTTGTTACAGAGTTTATTATTACTCCAAAAAGTAGAATTAGAAGGAGGCGTTAGTTCAGAGAGTTTATCTGACATTATCTTTAAAGGTGGATTTTTAAGTATCCTTATTGTAGGGGTCTTATTTATTCTATCTGTTATTGCGGTGTCTATTTTTGTGGAAAGATATTTTACCATTAAAAAGGCGTCCAAGATTGATGAGAATTTCATGAATAACATTCGGACAAATGTGCAGGCTGGTAATATCAATGCCGCTAAAGCTTTATGTCAAACAACGGATTCTCCAGTCGCTAGAATGATTGAAAAAGGCTTATTACGTATCGGTAAACCCTTAAGAGATATTGATTCGGCTATAGAAAATGTAGGTAACTTAGAAATCTTCCGTTTAGAGAAGAGACTATCTACACTAGCGAGTATAGCAGGTGCTGCCCCAATGATCGGCTTCTTTGGAACTGTAACGGGTATGATTTTAGCCTTTCGAGAAATGGCTACCGAGCAGAATGTAACCCCTGATGTATTAGCAGGAGGTATTTATCAAGCTTTAATTACTACAGCAGGGGGCTTGCTGATTGGTATTTTGGCATTCGTAGGCTATAATATTTTAGTTGCCAATGTTGAAAAAGCTGTATTCCATATGGAAAGAAATACTATGGAATTTATGGATTTATTGCAGGAGCCGAGCAATTAAAATAAAGAACAGAGAATAGAGACCGTTTCACTGAGAGAGTAGAGACAGAGACCGTTTAAAAGCCTTTAAATTTTCATTGGTATGAAAACGAAATCAGTCTCTATTCTCTGCTCTCTGTTCTCTACTCTAAAAAGAAAATATGGGATTAAAAAAAAGAAGTAAAGTAAGTGCAGAATTTAGTATGTCGTCCTTGACGGATATTATCTTCTTGTTATTGATCTTTTTTATGCTGACCTCTTCCTTGGTTAAATTCGATCAGTTTGATTTGCCACGATCAGACACCAAAGCACTCGCTCCAACCTCTATAACAGTAACCCTTAATAAAAAAGGAGAATATACCCTTAATTCTAAAGCGACAAAGCTAAGAGAATTAAAAGGGGCTATTAATAGAACTAAAAATCAGACGGCTAATCAAGAGAACGCCACCCTCACCATTGTTGCCGAGGTAGGCGTCCCTTTTGAAAAAGTAGTTGACTTGATGAGCATTGCGAATCAATTAAGAATGAAAGCTATTTTGGCTACGCAGCCGAATGAGTGATATACAGAACAGAGAAGCGAGAGCATAGAATAGAGACTCGCTACGTACAACAACGATGAAATTTCGTTGTGTCAATACGAAATGCGTCTCTATTCTCTACTCTAAAAAATTAAGAACAGAGAATAGAGACCGTTATACTGAGAGAGTAGAGATATAGGCCGCATAAATAACAATGAATTTTCCATTGGTATGTAAGCGAAATCTGTCTCTATTCTCTGCTCTCTGTTCTCTACTCTAAAAAGAAACCATGGGATTAAAAAAAAGAAGTAAAGTAAGTGCAGAATTTAGTATGTCATCCTTGACGGATATTATTTTTCTATTGCTTATCTTTTTTATGCTGACTTCTTCTTTGGTGGTACCGAATGCCTTGAATTTGAAACTACCGAGTAGTAGTCCTAGTAAAGCAGTCAGTAAATCAAACTTAACGGATGTAGCTATTCGAAAAAGTGGGAATATATATGTGGATGGGCGCAAAAAATCGGATAGTGAACTAGATGCTGCAATGCGTGCCTTAGCCAAAAAGAAAGGTAAGAATGCTACTATCAGTATTTCCCCAGATAAAGGTACAGGCGTAGAGCATGTGGTCAAGGTAATGGATATTGCCTTGCGATATCATATTAATACTATTTTGACACCGGAGAAATAGAGAATAGAAGTCAGACCGCTACGCTGTCAGACCGCCTACGGCTGTCAGAAACAGCACGTTGTCAAAAGTATGCGTCTGACACCTGACAGTTCCCTTAGCGCAAGCTAACAAGAACGATCTGACCTCTAAAAGATTTCGTTATAAATCAAAAAATTATGGAAGAAATAATTTTAGATCCAATAGAAGAAAAAAATAAGAAAAGGGGTAAAACCACAAGCTATGTCTTACATGGTTTGTTTTTAGTCTTGTTATTTATTCCTTTTTTTACGTTTCCTGATCCACCGCCAGGGATGGAAGGGGTGTTGGTTAATTTGGGTATGCCAGATCAAGGACAAGGGGCAGAAGATGGGCCACCGCCAAAGGCTGCCGCAGCTCCAAGTAGACCTGAAAAAAGAACGCCACCACCACCTCCTCCGCCACCCAAACCTCAACCAGTTCCAGAAAAGCCAAAGGCGAAGCCAGAGCCAGTCAAGGAAAAGCCAGCAGAAAAGGAAGTGGTAACAGATGATAATTCAAAAGAGATTGCGATCTTGAGAGAGAAGGAACGCAAAAAGAAAGAGGAGGAGCGAAGGGAACAAGAAGCAGAAAGAAAAGAAAAGGCAGAAGAGGATCGTAAAAAAAGAATTGAAGAAGAAAAAGATCGCCGAAAACAAGAGGAAGCTGATCGAAGAGAACGGGCGGAGGAAGAAGCAAAGAGAAAAGAAGCGGCTGAAGAGGCTAGACGTAAAGCCGCAGCGGACGCTAAAGCGAAGGCGGAAGCTGATGCTAGAGCTAAAGCAAAGGCAGCAGCCGAAGCAAAGGCGAAAGCAGAGGCAGATGCTAGAGCAGAAGCTGCTGGGTTATTCGGTGGTGGTGGAAAGGGTAAAGGTAATACCGGCACATCTGGTAGCCAAGGAGATCCTAATGGAGATCCTAATTCGGATGTATTAGAAGGTATAAGTACTGGATCAGGAAAAATTGGTGGAGGCTTGGGTAGTCGGGGCGTATTAAGTGCCCCTGATGTGAGTGATAATACCCAAAAATCGGGTAGAGTAGTGGTAAAGGTATGTGTAGATAATTCTGGTAAAGTAGTATCTGCTGTATTTACGCAGAGAGGTTCAACTACTTCTGATAGTCAATTGAGGGCAACAGCCATTCGAAATGCGAAGCGATTTAAATTTGCGGCAGGGTCACAGGATAAGCAGTGTGGTACAATTACTTATGATTTTAAATTGCGGTAAATCTTTTAGATTTAATCGTAAAACTGAATAATATTAAAATATTTAAAGAACTTGGTGGCGAAGCCGCCAAGTTCTTTATATCGGCGGATAGCTTTTGCTACCCGCCTTATTTATTTGTATTAGATCTATTATGAAAAAGCCTTCCATCCACCAGCAATTCCAAGAGACATTAGACTTTCTATACACACAACTGCCCATGTTTCAAAGGGTAGGAAATACTGCATTTAAAAAAGACCTCACCAATATCCTTGCACTATGTAAAGCAATAGACGATCCATATAAGCAATTTCCAAGTATTCATCTAGCAGGCACTAATGGAAAAGGCTCTACTGCGCATATTTTAGCAGCTATTTTACAGGCGAATGGGAAAAAAGTAGGGATGTATACCTCTCCCCATTATAAAGACTTTAGAGAGCGGATAAAGATTAATGGTCAATTAGTATCAAAAAAATATATTGTCGATTTTGTAGATACCCACAGAAGGCTATTTGAAGAAATACAACCTTCCTTTTTTGAAATTACGGTGGCAATGGCCTTTGACTATTTTGCAAAACAAAAAGTCGATGTGGCAATTATTGAAACTGGTTTAGGAGGGCGTTTAGATTCCACGAATATTATTACGCCGCTTTTGTCTATTATTACCAATATTGGCTATGATCATCAGCAATTCTTAGGAGACACCTTACCTGAAATAGCCGCTGAAAAAGCAGGAATTATTAAAGCAAGTATTCCTGTTGTGATCGGGGAGACACATCCAGAAACAAAATCTGTATTCATAGAACAAGCAGCAAAGAAGAAAGCACCTCTACTATTTGCAGACCAATTGATGAACGTAACTATAAAAGAGACGACTGCCCACCACACGCTTTTCCATATAGCTTCAAAAAAAGAATCTACTTTTCCTAGTTCGTTGAAAGTAAATTTAACAGGGAATTATCAGGCTAAGAATTTAGCTTCGGCACTACAGGCAATCGCTGTTATTCGAGAGAATAAGCTAATCTCGAATATATCCGATGAAGCGGTGATTGAAGGTTTAGCTAACTTAAAAGAACGTACCTATTTTATAGGTCGTTGGCAGCAATTAGGGGCAAATCCGACAATACTTTGTGATAGTGGGCATAATGTAGATGGGCTTCGTACGGTATTCGAACAGTTGAAGGGAATAGATTATACCCAGTTGCATTTTGTGTTTGGGATGGTGAAAGATAAAGATCCAAGTAAGGTATTATCAATGCTTCCAACATCTGCAAAATATTACTTTGCCAAAGCAAATATTCCTAGAGGCTTAGCTGCTAAAGAGTTGCAAAAGGAAGCAAAGAAGCATCATCTCAAAGGTAGGGCATATGTATCGGTCAAGAATGCCTTAAAAGCCGCTAAAAGACAAGCAAAGCGTACAGATTTAATATTTGTTGGAGGAAGTATTTTTGTGGTGGCAGAGGTGTTGTGAATGTTAAAAGAATGGATGGCTTACAGATTTTTACTTTTGGATGGGTACGAGTGTAGGTTCTTAAGACACGGTTAAAAAAGCTTTTTAATGGGTATGTTTTTTTCAACTTAGGAACGAGGGATAAATAAAGTTTACGATTTAAAATGAAGATTTTTTACTTTAGACAACTTGAAAAAATGAGATTTTATCTGGTATAAATGAACATTTTTTCAAGGCAGTATAAAGGACAAAAGACCATTTTAAATGT
>CAKZUM010000495.1 GCA_937921525.1 uncultured Saprospiraceae bacterium | reverse complement strand
ATATTTTAAATGAACTAGTCGAGCATCTGGATTTTGTTCAAACCACAAAGTCCCATATTCGAGCATATACATATCTCCCTTCGGGCTAAATAATACATCCATTGGATTATTAAATTTCATGCTTGGCAGAAAGCGTTCCATCTTTGTAAGGTCTCCTTCCTCATCCATTGTAACTGCCATAAACCAACCTCTCATCCAATCATAGGTAAATAATTTTCCATTATAATAAGAAGGATAGCGTTTATCTGTTTCAGCATAATCATCATAGTAATAAACCCCTGCCGCCATAGCATTCCGTCCTCCATCGCCAACTAATGGAAAGTCAGGAGACTCGGCATAAGGATACCAGATATAAGCGGGTTGTGCAGGCGGAAGCGTATTAATACCTGTGTTATTAGGTGAAGTATTTTGGGGTGCTTTTGGATTGTTCGGATCGGAAGATTTTTTGGTTTTAAAATCATACTTATTGTAAGCATAATTATTACCAATAAAATAAGGCCAACCAAAGAAGCCCGCTTGTCTAGCCTGATTCACTTCATCATAGCCTCTCGGCCCACGACCCAAACTATCCTTTCCCGCATCGGGCCCAACATCTCCCCAATACAAATATTTTGTTCGCTGGTCGATCGCAATTCGATAAGGATTTCTACAGCCCATTACGTAGATCTCTGGACGAGTATCGGCAGTTCCTTCGGGAAATAAATTTCCTTCTGGAATTTCGTAAGTACCGTCTGCCAAAGGTTTTATACGTAAGACTTTCCCTCGTAAATCATTTGCATTGGCAGAAGAACCTTGCGCATCCCAAGGCGCTCTATCTGCTTGTTCGTCACTAGGAGAAAAACCATCTGAATTAAATGGATTGGTATTATCTCCTGTTGATAAAAACAACAAACCGTCAGGACCAAATTCTATTGAACCACCTGTATGACAACATTCTTCTCTTTGGGTTTTCACCTCCAATACAACTATTTCTGATAGCGTATCTAATACCCCATTTTTATATTCAAAACGGGAAAGGTGCTGCTTCGCTTCTTCTCCAGCAGGTGAATAGTATAAGTAAATCCAATTATTTTCTTTGAAGTTAGGATCGAGTGCAATTCCCATTAGTCCATCTTCATGCTCGGTATGTACATCTAGCTTATGGACGATTCTTGTATCTTCTAAGTCTGCTTCATATAACATTAATTCCCCTCTTCTCTGTGTAAACAAGAGGTCGCCGTTAGGCAATAATTCTAATTCTGTTGGCTCAAATAAATTATCTGCTAATACCTTTTTAACAAACCGATTTTCTTCTGGTGCAACGGTCGATCTGTTGTAATCCACAGGCACACCTGCCCCAGCAGCATAGCTAATACCACCCCACAAATGCTCTAAATATAATGGATCTTCAAAGCTCTCTGCGGTATGTCCTAAACCTGTATACCAAGACCGTCCACCATCGAACTCGTGATACCAAGCGATGGGATGTTTTTCACCATTGGTGCCTCCTTCATAGGTCGATTCATCCAGATTTAATAAGACGGTGACATTTGGGTTTAGGTTTTTATAATTGTACCATTCGTCTTTACATGCCCAATCATCAGGCAACATAGCAGAAGACTCATGCCCTTTATCTATTCGGCGAACTACTGCATCTCGAACGTTTGGTTCTACTGGATGTCCATTGAAATATGCCCCTACTAATTCCCCATACCACGGCCAATCGTATTCTGTATCGGCGGCAGCATGAATACCCACAAATCCACCACCAGATTGTATCCAACGATTAAATTCTAATTGTTGGGCTTCATTTAAAATATCCCCTGTTGTATGCAGGAAGACGACCACATTGTATTTTTTTAAAGTTTCTTCTTTAAAAATAGAGGCGTCTTCTGTGGTGTCAACTGTGAATTCATGCTTTATGCTTAAATCTCTAATAGCTTTTATTCCATTTGGTATGGATGCGTGTCTAAAGCTTTCTGTTTTAGAGAAAACTAGGACTTTAATATCTCTTTTGGTTGGGAATAATATACTACAACTACCCCAAGTTATGGCGATAGCTAGCAGTAGGAAAGCGAACTTTCTCATGGTGTTTTAATTTTCTTATTACTAACGGATCGTCGAAGTTTGTAACTTCGATGCAATATGATAATCGTATAGCATCGAGGTTACAAACCATATAATTATATGATAATCAGGTCATTAACGACGAATTCTTGGTGGCAGACATTTTAAAAATGGCTGACACCTTTCGTAAACCCAAGTATCAGCCACTTTCTAAGTGTCTGCTACTAAGAGTCCGCCTCTTAACCTGACGGGTATGGTTACAAATCTCGACGATCCTAATTCTGTCTAATATTTAGGTGAATATAGAGAATAGATTTTAAAAATAGGAATAGAATTTTAAGAAGTAAGCCAATCACTCTCTAACTATACTATCGACAGGATAGATTACCGATTTTGGAATTGTCTAAAATTTGCTGGACAATGGGAAATTGTCCAGCAAAACGGACACTTCTTGTCCAGCAATTTCCCATTGCTGGACAAGGCAGACTTTTTGATGCAACAATCAGGCATATAACCGACTATTTAGATTAACCGAGAATCGCTCTCCTTTAGGGGTTGGGGGTA
>CAKZUM010000494.1 GCA_937921525.1 uncultured Saprospiraceae bacterium | reverse complement strand
AAGAATTGAATGCCATGGAAATGTTGAAATTCTTGAAAGAGAAGATCAAGTTGGTAGAAATGGATAACTCTTTATTGAAGCGTTCTTTGAATGAAGGTTTCTCAGGTGGAGAAAAGAAGCGGAATGAAATGTTGCAAATGGCAGCACTAGAACCGAAGCTAGGTATCTTAGATGAAACAGATTCAGGCTTAGATATTGATGCTTTAAAAATCGTTGCAAATGCGGTTAATAAATTGAGAAGTGAAGAGCGATCTTTTATTATCGTAACGCACTATCAGCGATTATTAGATTATATTGTTCCAGATTTTGTTCATGTATTATATAATGGAAAAATTGTAAAATCTGGGGATAAGAGTTTAGCATTAGAATTAGAAGCAAGAGGATATGATTGGATAAAGGAAGAGGCAGATGCTGTGGGAGTATAATCTTTTCTTTTTTAATTTTATTCATTGATGTTTTACTTCATAGAAAAGTGCATTTTGAAAGTGTGCTTACGAAACGCTGTCAACATACAGGCAGGATAGCCTGTCCAAAAATTGTTTGACGGAGGAGTTTTTTTGGACTAGAATTTTTGGTTCTTTTTTTTCAACCTGCCTTCCGAGGAACGCAGGCAGGTGAAAAAAGAACATACATAATGATAAGTCTAAGATTGGTTTTTCTTATTGGAGTATATTAATTTAAAAATAATATGGCAACAGCTGTTGAAAATAAAATAGACGCTACCGTAGAACGATATAAGCAATTGTTTAATTTGAACGAGCAACAGTTAAACGGACAAAAGGGACAAGCGCTACACCAATTGCGACGTCAAGCAATGGCGAACTTAGAAAAGACAGGTTTCCCTGGAAGAAAGGCCGAAGATTATAAATATACTAGAGTCGATAGAATTGCGAAAGTTGCCTACGCAAAAGCACCTACAGCTATAGTAAGTGAAGAGGTGGTAAAAGCAACGAGCTTTGAAGACTTAGATATGTATCGCTTAGTTTTAGTGAATGGACGATACAATCATAAGCTATCGAATATTGGCACAACGCAGAAGGGCTTAGTCATTGGCGATTTCAAAGAAGTGTATGGACACGCAGAAGCATCGGCACTTTTAGATAGTGTGGCGAATAGCGATTTAGGTCGTAATGCATTTGTAGATTTGAATGGCGCATTTGTAGAGAATGGCTTATTTATTTATGTAGCAAAAAACATAATTGTCGATAAGCCAATTCATATTTCTCATATCATAGTAGCGGAAGGGGAGGAGTTTATTGTCAATCCACAAATAGCAGTATTAGCAGAAGCGAGTGCAGATGTGAGCGTTATAGAAACTTTCAACGCAGTCAAAGAAGGAGCGTATTTTCATAATCCAGTAAGTCGTTTTGTAGTAAGAGCTAATGCCAATGTCAAGCATTATAAACTACAAAATGAAAGTGCAAATGGAAATCAAATTAACAATACGATTGTTAGCCAAGATCGAGATAGTGTCTACTCTTCGTATGTAGCAGATTTGGGTGGTAAGATTGTACGAAATAATTTGAGTTCTCATTTACAATCATCTGGAACGAATACCAATATGTATGGCATTTATTTGGGTGGAGGAAGTCAGCATATTGACAATCAATCTTTCTTAGATCATGCTTATCCACATTGTGAAAGTAACCAATTATATAAGGGTATACTAGACGATAGTTCAAGAGGGGTATTCAATGGAAAAGTAACGGTGCGACCAGATGCGCAAAAGACCAATGCTTATCAACAAAATAGTAGTTTGGTCTTAACAGATACCGCAGTAATGGATACGAAGCCGCAACTAGAAATTTTTGCAGATGATGTAAAATGTAGTCACGGTGCAACGATCGGTCAATTAGATGACGATTCTATTTATTACCTCAGAACAAGAGGCTTGACAAAAGAACAAGCGAAGGCAACATTACAATTTGCTTTCTTAGGAGAAGTATTATTGAATTTTCCATTAGACCCTGTACGGCTAAAAATAGCGGACTTGGTAGATGCTAAATTAAAGCGATAAAATTTCCGTAACACAGAATTTATTCTGTAATTAAAGTACCACGGAATTTATTCCGTCAGTAAAGTACCACAGAATTTATTCTGTCAATAAAATATAAACATGTAATATTCACAATCTAAACAAAAATAGCTATGGGTTTAATTAGAACAGAAATTGAATTAATTAGTAGTGGGGATTTAACATTGGCCAGAAAGGGTTACATTAAAGATCAAGATGTTAAGCGACTGAATGTTACTGCATTAGTAGATACAGGCGCGTATATGCTTGTAATTAATGAAAATGTTAAACGGCAATTAGAGCTAGAAGTATTGAGTAAAGAAACTGCTTTACTTGCGGATGGAAGTGAAAGAGAATTAGAAGTTGTAGGTCCAATTGAAATTCGATTTAAAACAAGAAGAACAACTGTAGATGCTTTAGTAGTGCCAGGCGATACGGCAAAAGTATTATTAGGTGCTATTCCATTGGAAGGAATGGATGTGGTTATTGATCCGTTGAAACAAGAAATGAAATTACCCCCTTCTAGACCTTATATCGCGCAGACTATACTTAAGTAGTCAAATAAAAAAATAAACATGTAATATACATTCACAATCTAAACAAAAACAGCTATGGGTTTAATTAGAACAGAAATTGAATTAGTCAGAGGGAATGATCTCGCTTTAGTAGAGGAAGGCTATCTAAAAGCAAAGAAGGTTAGGAGTGTAAAAGTAAAAGCGTTAGTCGATAGCGGTGCTTATATGCTCGTCATAAATGAAGAGATAAAAGAGCAACTAGCTTTGAAGAGTAAAAGAAAAGAATTAGCAGTTCTTGCAGATGGTAGTCAAACAAAGCTAGAGGTAGTAGGACCAATTGAAGTGAGATTTAAAACTCGCAGAACTACAGTAGATGCACTTGTTGCACCAGGTGCCACGGAAGTTTTATTAGGAGCAATACCTTTAGAAGGAATGGATGTAATTATTGATCCACTAAAACAAGAATTGAGATTACCACCTTCCAGACCTTATATAGCGCAGACGATACTAAAGTAAGTAAAGGAATTTAATGTTCAACTATACCAAAGATAACTGGAAAAAACACGGTATCGTATTTGGTTTTTTGATGTTTCGCTGTAATTCCGTTTTTGTATTTGGAACAAAACAAATCGTATTTACGGGAAGAAATCTACTTGCTTATTTTATCATATGGATAATTGGCGGTTTGTTATATTCTTATTTTGCCTACCGATGGCAATCAAAAAAAATGAATGACAATTAATACAATCAATAAAAATAATACGACGGTAGACTTCGAGAAAATTCGGGCAGACTTCCCTTTGTTACAAAGAGATATGAACGGAAAGCCGATTGTATTTTTAGATAGTGGAGCGTCTAGTCAAAAGCCGCAATATGTCATTGATGCCATGAATGAGTATTATACGAATCAGCATGCCAATGTACATAGAGGAGTTTATCGTTTAAGTCAAGAAGCAACAGATGCCTTTGAAAAGAGTAGATACTTAGCACAGCAATTTATTAATGCACC
>CAKZUM010000493.1 GCA_937921525.1 uncultured Saprospiraceae bacterium | reverse complement strand
AAAAAAAAATATATGACTGACTTCCTCCCACTTTTTCCTTTACAACTGGTTGTTTATCCAGGAGAAAAACTAAACCTCCATATCTTTGAGGCAAGGTACAAGCAGCTAATAAGAGAGTGTGCGGAAAATAAAATAACTTTTGGAATTCCTGCTTATATAGGAGATAAGATTATGCCAGTCGGCACAGAATTGGAGCTACTTAGCATAGAAAATCAGCAGGAAAATGGAGAGATGGATATAAAAACAAAGGGGATCGGTTTATTTAAAATGACCAAATTTTATGCTCAGGCGCCCAATAAATTATACCCTGGTGCAGACATCCACAGACCAGCTTTGGATGATGACTTTAATCTTTCTTTGAATGGAGAAATTCTAGAACAGGTAGTACGACTCTATACTTTATTAGACATTCAAAAAAAGCCACCTCATTCGGCCAATACTTTTAGGATGTATGATATTGCCCACTATATTGGATTAGATATTGAGCAAGAGTATGCTTTATTAGTGGTTCCTTCAGAATTGGAGCGACAAGAATTTGTTTATGAACATCTTAAAAAATTATTACCTACGTTGGCGAGTATGGAAAAGAGTCGGGAAAGGGCGCAGCTAAACGGGCATTTTAAAAACGTCATTCCACCTAAATTTTAAAAGACGGACTCTTACTTGGGATTTACGAAAAGGTGTCAGCCATTTTTAAAATGTCTGCCACCAATAATTCGTCGTTATTGAACTTCTACATTTTTAAATAAAACGCCTTAGTCAATTCAATATATTTATCCGAATAACTTTTGCCTTTTGCCCCTTTATAGATGGACATTTCATCTTTGACTATTTCCGCACATTCCGCTTTCTGAAATTCCATTAATAAGCGTTCCGCTTTCTGTCCTGGACGAGAAACTACTTCTGTAATCTTAGAACAATATAGGCGATAGGTCTCAGCAACCTCTTGAATACGTAACCCTTCGATATAAGGCAAAATGAGACAGAGCTTTCCTTCTTTAGATAACAATTTTCTAGCAGCGCTCAACAAATCTCCATGCGGTAACTTAATCGTATGACGAACATTCGTTCTGTTCTCATCTAAGGAAAAAGTCCCTCCTGAGAAAAAAGGTGGATTACTAATAATCAAATCATATTCTTCTCGACTTAATTTCGCATAATCCTGTATGGATTGATGAATCGGTTGCAGACGATCACACCACTCACAGTCCTTCATGTTAGCTGCTGCTTGAAGGTAAGCAGCCTCCTCTATCTCGATAGCATGAACCGCTGCATCTTCAATACGCTGCGCCATCATAATGGCAATAACCCCACTACCTGTCCCAACATCCAGCACTTTTTGCACATTCTCCGTACCCGCCCATGCACCTAATAGCACACCGTCTGTACCTACTTTCATCGCACATTGATCTTGTGCTACTGCAAATTGCTTAAATTGGAATGGTTCTACTGCTTTTGTTATTGGCATTTGTTGTTTTTTTAGAACAGAGAATAAAAATATAGAGCAAAAGGTATTTCGTTTAGAAATGAAGCAGCTCGATATAATTAAATGGACAAAGCTAGGATTGTTTTTACCACATAGATACATAGGTCACATAGCATACGTCACACTATGTGACCTATGTATCTATGTGGTGAAATTGTCAACTACTTTTGTGGTATAGATAAACCTCTCACAACAATCCCTTCAATTCATTCAACTTCATCATACACTCTATAGGTGTCATTGCATTCAAATCTAGCTTTTCTAATACTTCCTGCAATTTTTTAGCCTTTGGATCGACCGTTTCAAAAATATTCAATTGATAATTCTCTGTTGAAATATCTTTAGTATTCGCTTTTTTATTGGGAATACCTCCTTCACTTTTACTATTAACAATGGATTTTTGTTCCAATTGTTCTAATATCTGTGTAGCTCTTTTTACAATATTAGACGGCATACCCGCCATTTTAGCTACATGTATACCAAAACTATGATGACTTCCACCTGCTACTAATTTTCGTAAAAATATAACCTTTTGATCTATCTCTTTAGTTGCTATATTATAATTTTTAATTCTTGGAAATTTATTAGCTAACTCATTGAGTTCATGATAGTGGGTGGCAAACAAAGTTTTGGGCTGAGCGGTTGCATTATTGTGTAAGTATTCGGCAATGGACCAAGCGATAGAGATACCATCGTAAGTACTTGTACCTCGACCGATCTCATCTAAAAGAATCAAACTTTTCTGGCAGATATTATTCATAATACTAGCCGTCTCATTCATTTCTACCATGAACGTAGATTCGCCAGAAGAGATATTGTCAGAAGCCCCTACCCTAGTGAACACTTTATCTACCATTCCTATACTTGCACTTGCGGCGGGTACGAAACTGCCCATTTGAGCCATCAAAACAATCAAGGCCGTTTGTCGCAATACTGCCGACTTACCTGCCATATTGGGGCCTGTAATCATTAGAATTTGTTGGGAGTCATTATCTAAGTACACATCATTGGGTACATAAGACTCGCCCAACTCCAAGTGTTGCTCAATAACAGGATGCCGCCCATCCTTGATGTCCATAATATTGCCCTCATTCATTTGGGGCCTACAATAGTTTTGGCGAATAGCTACCTTAGAAAAAGACAGTAAACAATCTAGTCGAGCAACGAGACTAGCATTATGCTGAATTGGTTGAATATACTCACCAATAGCCGCAATCATTTGTTGAAACAAGTCATTTTCTAATACCAACATTCGTTCTTCTGCGGTCAATATCTTAGATTCTAATACCTTTAAATCCTCTGTGATATATCGTTCCGCATTGGTAAGGGTTTGCTTTCTCGTCCACTCCTCAGGAATCAAGCCCTTATTTTTATATTTATTGGTTACTTCTAAATAATAGCCAAAGACATTATTAAAGCCAATTTTTAAATTATCAATCCCCGTTCGTTCTGCCTCTTTCTTTTGTAAGTTGAGGAGGTGATCTTTGCTGTTTTTGATTAAGCTCCTTAATTCATCTAATTCTTCATTTACACCATCTGCGATGACTCCCCCTTTGTTCAAATTCACAGGCGGTTCTTCAATGATCCATTGTTCGATCTGTTCCCTCAATTTTGTACAAGGGTGGATGCCATCTCCCAACTTTTTCAAATAATCGTTAGAAGTGGCATTTAGTAAATCTTTAGTTGGAATGACCGTTGCCAAAGCTTTACGCAATTGCACTACTTCTCTAGGCATGATTTTTCCCAAAGGTACTCTTGATATCAGCCGTTCCAAATCTCCTATTTGCTGTATCAATTGCCCAATCTCTTCGCCTAATTCTTGGTGTTGCACAAAATAATCCACCATATCCAACCTAGCCGTAATCGCATTCAACGATTTCAGAGGAAGCAATACCCATTTTTTTAACAACCTAGCCCCCATTGGAGAAATCGTTTTATCCAAGACTTGAATCAGCGGAATACCAGACTCATGGTTACTATGCACCAATTCTAGGTTGCGTATAGTAAAACGATCTAGCCATACATAGCGTTCTTGCTCGATTCGGCTGATGGAATTTAAATGTTGTAGATTGGTATTTTCCGTAGAGGCTAAGTAATACAGGGATGCACCAGCAGCTATCTGTGCCAATTGTAATTCTTCTACGCCAAAGCCTTTTAGATTTTGTACTTTAAAATGAGTCAATAATTTTTCCCTAGCATAGTCATAGGAAAAGACCCAATCTTCCAAAGAGAAGGTATAAAATTTATCACCAAAGGAATCCGTAAAAGTGGTATTATCCGCCTTTGAATATAGGATTTCATTAGGCCTAAAACTCTGCAATAATTTATCTATATACGCTTTATTGCCTTCACTCACCAATAGTTCACCAGTAGATATATCTAAAAAGGAGACGCCCATTCGACCTTTTTTCCCAAAAGCGACAGACGCTAGATAGTTATTGGATTTATGATCTAATAATTTTTGATCGGTTGTCACCCCTGGAGTAACGACCTCTACCACCCCTCTTTTAACGATTTTCTTTTCTTTACTTGGTTTTTCTAATTGATCGCATATCGCCACCCGATAGCCAGCACGCACCAATTTATGCAGATAGGTATCCATAGAATGATGCGGAAAACCCGCCAACTCAATTTTACTCCCCCCATTATTCCTAGCAGTGAGGGTAATGCTCAGCACCTTAGAAGCAAGAATGGCATCTTCTCCAAATGTCTCATAAAAGTCACCCACCCGAAATAATAGAATAGCATCAGGATATTTCCCTTTAATTTGGAAATATTGCTTCATCAGGGGAGTAACTTTATTCGGCTTTTTCTTGTTGGTTTTAGTAGTAGCTGCCAATGGATTGTTGTTTTAGCTAGTTCTAATGACTAGTTGTAAGTTGTGTGAGAGAAAATCTTACATCATATATTTTACATCAGCAATGATACATCAGCCTAATTTTGACTAAGAAGTTGTTTAAAAATGTAA
>CAKZUM010000492.1 GCA_937921525.1 uncultured Saprospiraceae bacterium | reverse complement strand
TTCTAATAACAACTCTGCTTCATCACGGGCTTTTCTAGTTTTCATTATTCGTTTCCAAATACTCAAGCCAAGGTTATGACGGAATGGAGAAAGTGTTGCAAGTTCTAAAACAGAGCGAGTGTTATTTCTTGCATCCTCTGAGAAATCAATAAAATCATTTTCTAAATCTAGCTTCTGCACTGGTCTATGAGGAAGTACATCTATTCCATTTCGTATAGTTGCAATATGATTAGTAGGCCAAGCAGCAGCCCAGAGAAAATCTACCATTTTACACCAACCTCTTAAAAAATCAATTTCAATTGGACTATAAATAACTGGCTTAATATGAGTAAGTTTAGCTGCTACCACATCTAAACTTGTTTTGTGAGCTTTCCAGAGTGCCAATCTAAGTGGCTCGTCATCAGTATTTAACGGAGTCTTAGCAACCAATTCAAAATAAGCGGCCCAATCAGTTATACAAGGTTGTAACTCTTCAGGAACAATCCGATGTTCTGAATTTTCGCCATGTAAATAATTAAAACGACTCTTTTTTTCGGAGGCTTTAATACTAATATCAGGAACGATACCTGCTAATACAGCCCCTAAATACGGAATAATACTCAAGGTGAAATTACCATAACCCCAAGGAGAATCTGGGAGAATTTCATTAGCTGTTTGTTGAGGATTTAAACGACCACTAGAATATTGCCACTGTAATTGATAGCATAACCCCCATAAAGGATTGAGTGCATTGTCTTTACCAAAAAAGCCATTTTGGTTGGTAGCATTGATTAGTCTTTTGTAAATGAATATACGATGGTAAAAGTTGAATGGATTAATAATACCACTAACAACTTTTGTATTCAACCAAGTTTCTCCAAGTTCTTGTTCAAAAAGGTCATTTGGTAAATTTTGTTTGAATGAATTCATTTTTATGTAGATTTATACTGCTGATGGCAAATCTTATTTCGCATTCACGGATGCTCTTTTTAAAAGCCAAACATCCGCGGCAACCATAAACTCAACTCAGGAATATAAGTCACCAACATCAACGCAACCAACATCGCAATAAATAATGGCATTAAGGGACGGACAACCTTCTCGATACTTGTTCCTGCAATACCTACGCCGACAAATAAAACAGAACCTACAGGTGGAGTACAAAGTCCAATACAAAGATTCAAAACCATGACAATACCAAAGTGAGTTGGGTCCATTCCTAATTCTGTCACCACAGGTAAAAAGATAGGCGTAAAAATGAGAACGGCTGGTGTCATATCCATAAAAACACCAACGAATAATAAAATCAAATTAATGATTAGTAGCACCACAAATTTACTATCACTAACAGATAGTAAAGCAGCAGTTATATTTTGAGGAATATTTTCATAAGCCATTATCCAAGACATACTCATCGAAGTTCCGATTAAAAGCATGACTATAGCAGTAGTACCCACTGAACCTAAAAAAATAGACGGTAATTCCTTGAATGATATTTCTTGGTAAAACCAAGTTAGTACAAGACAATAGAGGACGGCAACGGCTGATGCCTCTGTTGCTGTAAAAACCCCCGCTACAATTCCGCCAATAACGACTACCAAAAGTAATAGACTAGGAAAAGCACTAATAAAACTAGCGGCAACTTCTTTTATCGTACTTCTTTTACCTGTCGGATAGCCTTTTCTTTTTGCCCAAACTGCGGACACGATCATAAGAAAAACACCTGTTAAAATACCCGGAATATAACCTGCCAAAAATAAAGCAGCTATAGATACACCGCCACTTGCTAAGGAATAAACAATGAGTACATTACTCGGAGGAATAGTTAGTCCCGTTGTAGAAGCCGTAATATTAACGGCAGCGGAAAACTCTCTACTATAGCCTTCTTTTTCCATCTCGTCTGTCATAAAACTTCCAATAGCGGAGGCAGCAGCCACAGCCGAACCTGCAATCGCACCAAAAAGCATAGCCGCTACGATATTGACATGAGCTAGACCACCGGGAAGTGATCCTACCAAACTCCTAGCAAAGACAATTAGCCGTTTGGCAATTCCTCCTCGATTCATAATTTGACCAGCCAATATAAAAAAGGGAATCGCTAGTAAAGAAAAACTATCTAGCCCTGTAGCCATTCGCTGTGCAATAGTGGTAAAAGCAGGAATAGCAGGAATACTTACTAGCATCGTGAAAAGACTGCTGAGACCAATACTCCATGCAATAGGCACTCCTATTCCCAATAAAATAACAAAGGTGATAACTAATATAAATACTTCCATAATGCTTAAATTTTATTGAGAGTTAGGTGCAGTTTCTTCCGTTAATTTATAATAAATAATGAGTAAGCCACTGATAGGCACTACGCCATAAACCACAGACATCGGCAGTCGAAGGGCAGGGGAAGTTTGCCCTAAAACTTGCGAAATGTAGATCAATCTAAAGCCACCAACTACTAGCACAAGAAACACGAATAAGATGATTAATGACTTGATAAAAAGGGCTAGTTTTTTTGCTTTTGACTCAGATAATTTGGGCGATAATAAATCAATAGCTAAGTGCATTTTTTGCCCAGAGGCATAAGCGGCACCTAAAATACCAATCCAAATCAATAAAAATCGGGCTAATTCTTCTGACCAACTAGCCTGACTCCCCAAAGCATAGCGAGTAAAAACGCCCCATAAAACATCTAGGGTCATTAGGGTCATTAGAATACTTAGGAAAGTGCCGAGGTAGCTATCTATTTTTTGTCTCATGGTGGTGTTCGTTTTCCTTATTCTTTTACAGCCTGAATTTGCTGTATTAAATCATAAATTTCTTTATCTGATCTGTAGGTTTCTAAAATACCTTTAGTCTTTTCAAAAAACTGGGATTTATCTGGACGAATCACTTCTACGCCTGCTTTTTGAACTGCTGCTAGTGCCTCTTCTTCGGATGCCTGCCATAATTTTCTTTGATAGGTAGTTGCCTCGTCCGCAGCAGCTTGTACCCATCCTTGTTCTTTTGCGGATAAATTATTCCACGCAACAGTCCCGATTACCAAAATATCAGGAACAGCTGTATGCTCGTTTAAGGAATAATATTTACAAATTTCATAGTGGCGAGAAGTATAAAAACTAGGCGGATTATTTTCGGCACCATCTACGATTCCTTGTTGTAAAGCGGTGTATAATTCTCCCCAAGAAATAGGGGTAGGTGCGCCGCCTAAAGACCTTACTAAATTCATAGCCGTTACACTTTCCATGACTCGTATTTTCATCCCTTCCAAATCTTTGGGAGTGTTCACGGGTCTATCTTTGGTATAAAAAGACCGCTGTCCTGCATCAAAATAGGTAAGCCCCCTGAGCCAAAATTTTTCGCTTTGTGTTAGTAATGCTTTACCAATGCGGCCATCTTGAACCGCATAGGCATGTGCTCTATCTCGAAAAATATAGGGAAGACTTAATACTTTTGTATTAGGCGCAAAATTTTCTAACACCGCAGCAGATACTTTAGTCATAGCCAAACTGCCAATCTGTAATAATTCCAATGCCTGTCGCTCTGTACCCAATTGTTGGCTTGGGTAAATTTCGATGGTTAATTCACCCTTAGATAGTTCTGCTAATCGCTCTGCCATAAACTCCATACCTTTATGAACAGGGTGAGATACATCCAATCCATGAGCTAATTTTAGCGACTTGGTCGTACTAATTTTGCCACAGCTTAGTAGCAGCAGTAGTGTAAAAAAAGGCAGGACTCGTTTTATCATTTTTTATATTTTTCTGCACATTAAGAAAACATGGAAGACACAGATAGCATACCCTAATTTCTAATTTATTTTTGAAAAAATTATCGAGCAACTCTTCCACTCGCATCCCCACTCATCAACTTTTCGACTTCTTCAACAGTTGCTAAATTAGCATCTCCATAAATGGTGTGTTTCAAACAAGAAGCCGCAACTGCATAGTTCAAAGCTTTCTGATCATCATCGGGGTAATGTAGTAAGCCGTAAATCAAGCCACCCATAAAACTATCTCCTCCACCAACTCTGTCTACTATATGCGTAATCTGATAAGTCGGGGCTTCGAACAAGGTTTTTCCATCATATAAAACCCCAGACCAAGAATTATGAGACGCACTTATTGATCCTCTTAAAGTCGTAATTACTTTTTTAGCACGAGGAAACATCTTCATTAATTGCTGTAGTACAGAGAGATAAGATTTAGCATCAACGGAATGCCCTGCGGTAACATCTACTCCTTCTGGATGTAGGCCGAAATGTTTTTCCGCATCTTCTTCATTTCCTAAAATAATATCACAACCTGCCACTAATTCAGGCATAACCTCGCCGGGTTCTTTACCGTATTTCCACAGTTTTTTTCGATAATTGAGATCAGTAGAAACAGTTACGCCCATTTTATTAGCCATCTGAATAGCTTCTAAACAAGCATCCGCCGCCCCTTGAGAAATGGCAGGAGTGATACCTGTCCAATGAAACCAAGCGGCATCTTTGAAAACGGTTTCCCAATCAATCATTCCTTTTTCAATCGTAGAAATGGCAGAATGTGCTCGGTCATACACCACTTTACTACCTCTACTAACTGCACCAATTTCTAAAAAGTATATACCTAATCGTTCTCCGCCTCGGATAATATGCTGCGTACCGACATTGCGTTTACGCATTTCCATTAAGGCACATTCCCCAATATCGTTTTTAGGTAAGCGGGTCACAAATTCTGTAGGGATGCCGTAATTAGCGAGCGTTACGGCAACGTTACTTTCTCCGCCTCCATAAATGACATCAAAAGAACTGGCTTGTGAAAATCTTTTAAATCCGGGAGGTGTTAATCGGAGCATTATTTCTCCAAAGGTGACTACTTTTTTCATTTAATTATTATCTATATTAGTTGGGACACAAAGACCACAAAGGAGACACTGAGTTGCACAGAGTTTTTTCTTTGTGCGCTCTGTGTCTTCTCTGTGGTCTCTGTGTCCTAAAAAATCATTAAAATTTAAAATAATTTTTAGCATTATAGTAGCAAATATTTTCTACCATTTTTCCTAACCATTTAGTATCATTTGGCAATTCTCCTTTTTCCACATCTCGACCAATTAAATTACAAAGAATTCGTCTAAAATATTCATGCCGAGGAAAAGACAAAAAGCTACGACTATCCGTTAGCATACCTAAAAAACGACTCAATAAGCCCATATTGGAGAGGGCGTTAATTTGCTTTTCCATTCCGTCTTTCTGATCTAAAAACCACCAAGCAGAACCCCATTGAATTTTTCCTGCCATACTACCATCGTTGAAGTTTCCTGCCATCGTAGCAAAAACTTCGTTGTCTCTTGGATTGAGATTATATAGAATAGTTTTGGTCAGTTTATTTTCTTGATCCAAGCGATTCAAAAATTTAGACAAGCCAGTGGCTTGTTCAAAATCGCCAATAGAATCACAACCTACATCTGCACCAATCGTATCCAAAAGTCTTTGATTGTTATTGCGCAAAGCCCCTAAATGGAATTGCATAGTCCATTGTTTACTGTGATACATTCGTCCTAAAAAGTAGAGTAGGGCAGACTGAAATTGAATAGCTTCGCCGGGATAAATAGCTCCTTGCATCCGTTTTTGAAAAATTCTATCTACTTCCTTTTCTGTGAAATCTACCCCATACAATCGACTCAATCCGTGGTCTGCCAATCTGCCGCCCAGACTGTGAAAAAAGTTAATTCGCTCCTGCAAAGCGGCTACCAAATCCAATAAAGTGTGTATTGACTTATTGGTGACTACTTCCAATTGCTTAATCATTTCTGGAAAACCCGCTTTTTCAATTTGTAGAAATTTATCTGGTCGAAAGGTTGGTAACATTTTAAAACCAGCATTCTGCTGTTGAAAGGCTTGGTGATGTTCCAAACTATCTGTCGGGTCGTCCGTCGTACAGACAACTTCTACTTTTTTACTTTTTAATAAATGTTGGGTAGAAAAATTAGCCTGTCTGAGTTGAGCATTTGTCTTTTCAAAAATGGCTGGACCACTTTCTTTATCCAACAAATCAGTAAT
>CAKZUM010000491.1 GCA_937921525.1 uncultured Saprospiraceae bacterium | reverse complement strand
ATCGACCAGAAAATAGCTGGTGTCAAAGAGTTAAGCAGTAAAAAAAAAAGCCAGTAATTCATGAAATAAAGGAAGAATCACCGTCTTCCGATGACTCTTTAGCAGCAGATAAGAAACCTGCTGCTAAAGCTGGACTAAATTCCAAATCCACTACTAGAAAAACAGCAACGAAACCCGTTGCTAAAAAAACAGCAGCCAAAACTATCACTAAAAAAGCTACAGCTAAACCTGCTGCTAGAAAAACAACGGCTAAACCTGCTGCTAAAAAAACTACCGCTAAACCTGCCGCTAGAAAAACTACGGCTAAACCTGCTGCTAAAAAAACAGCAGCTAAATCCACCAATAGAAAAACAGCAGCTAAACCTGCCACTAAAAAAATTACCGCTAAATCCACTACTAGAAAAACAGCAGCTAAACCTGCTACTAAAAAAACTACCGCTAAATCCACCACTAGAAAAACAGTAGCTAAACCTGCCACTAAAAAAACTACCGCTAAATCCACCACTAGAAAAACAGTAGCTAAACCTGCCACTAAAAAAACTACCGTTAAATCCACTACTAGAAAGACTACAGCCAAACCCGCTGCTAAAAAAACAGTAAAGAAAGCACCTGTAAAAAGAACAACTAAAAAAGGAAAGTTATCAGCAGGAGATGTTATAGAATTTGAGGTAAGCACTTCTAAAAAGAAGCCTAAGACAACGAGAAAGCCCAGAAAGAAGTGAGTTAGACCAAAATAGGGGATGCCTTTCTCAAGACATCCCCTATTTTAGTTCCTATGCTATAATACAATCTTACTCCACTACCCTTTCTTCCAAATTATCAAAAGATTCATCCGCTTCCATCTTAGTCAAGGTTGCTTGATCTTCTTCTAACTCTGCAAAAAAGTCTCGTTGAAATAATAGAATATTTAATACTCCTAAGGTAATAGATGTATCTGCTAGATTAAAGACGGGTCGAAAAAACAAGAATGGTTCGTTACTCCAGAAAGGAAACCAAGAAGGAAAATGACCTCGAAATAAAGGAAAGTATAACATATCTACTACCTTTCCATACAAGAAACCTGCATAGCCTTCCTCTGGAAACATTTGTGCCAAGCCACCATGATAAGGAGAGGAAGAGAATAATTGTCCGTAAATAGCACTATCAATAATATTCCCTAATGCGCCTGCCAGAATTAAAGCGAAACTGAGTAGCAGCCCAAAATGAACTTTGGTATCTATTAAAACTCGAATATAATAAATCAGAAAAAACACTGCTGCGATTCTAAATAAACTTAAAGCCAACTTACCATAATCCCCATTACTCGTACTCAGACCTAATAGCAATGCCGCTAAAATAACAACTGAAAAAGTACCGACTAGTGTTCCAGGAATATCAACGCTTGATTTATTCTTAAAGTAGTAGCCTAAAAAAAATAAGACCATTCCCAAGAATACCCCAAGAACAATTTTCCCTACAGATTCGCCCATACTCAGACCAAAGGCCATTCCATTGTTCTCTACAAAATGAATTTGCGCCCAATCAAATCCTAACAAATTAAAGTATTCCCCATACTCCATATTTGTTTTGACCCAGATCTTTAAGGCTTGATCTAAGAACAGTACCAACAAAACAATTCCTACTATCAGATATGAACGCTTCAAATTTTGGTGATTTATAAGTTACTATGGGTGAAGTAATAGTCAAAGAATAACTTAATGATTTTTGACAGATTTTTAAGCCAATACTACATTATCTTTTATTCTGCTTTGCATGAATACTCATCGTGGCATGCGGCACTGCTTTTAATCGTTCCTTAGAGATCAGCTTTCCTGTAACTCTACAGATACCGAACACTTTATTTTCTATTCTAATCAAAGCATTTTCTAAATGTTGAATGTGCTTACGCTGTCTGGCAGTCATGGTATTCAAACGTTCTGCCTCAACAGTACTTATTCCATCGTCTAATCCCTTTAATTTAGAATCACTACTATTCGCCATCTCTTCTTTTTGCTTCAGATAAAAAGATAATTGCTCTTTACCTTTAGCTAATTTGTCTTCGATGATTTCCTTAAACTCTTGGAGTTCTGGGTCGGAATACCTAGTTTTTTCGGTCTTTTTACTCATTGTTATGATTATTAGGGACTGCCTAAAAATGAGCTGCCATATAATTGAATGTAGAAACTTAGAAATACAGCTTAATATTTGTTTTACAGATATTCAACTTACCATGTTCCATACAAAATTTCATATGTAGTATTTCTCTCTCTTTTTAGAAAAGTCTAAGGTCAAGTTCTACTATAATAAAGGGCCTCAACTACTATTTAGTTCGCAAAATCAACAACAAAATTTTTGCGAAAATAAAGAATTTTCACCGTCTTTAAAATCGGATGTCTCATTTTTGAGTGGATAGACGTTTTAAATATTGGTAAATTTGTCGTTTCCATTTGCTACATTACTGGACATTTTGAAGAGCAGAGAATAGAGAACAGAGAATAGAGACAGGTTTCGTTTAAAAAATGACGAAATTTCGTCGTTCTCTGATCGAAATACGTCTCTACTCTCTCTTCTCTGCCCTCTGTTCTAAACAATGTCCATTTACTATAGATTAGATGCAAATAATTACAAAAGAGGCTATTGAGCAATAATTCCATTTTTTATGACCAAAGTTCAGACAATACCAGTACAAGATTATACCATACAGGTAGGGGATATATTTCCTGCACTTAATACTTTTTTAAAAACAAAAGAAGACCAAGCAGTTGTGGTTATAGTAGATAAAAATACTAAGAAACATTGCTTACCTATTCTAAAAAAGCAACTGAATCGTAAAGATATAATAGTGCTTCGCATTCCTGCAGGAGAGCTTCATAAAAACATCCAAACTTGCCAGTCCATTTGGCAACAAATGATGGATAAAGGGCTCAAT
Source organism: uncultured Saprospiraceae bacterium (assembly GCA_937921525.1). GTDB lineage: Bacteria > Bacteroidota > Bacteroidia > Chitinophagales > Saprospiraceae > JAFMDF01. The sequence continues at coordinate 5,962 of CAKZUM010000491.1, read as the reverse complement.
CGCAATGCTTTGTGTATAAATTTAGGTGGTGGTGTCATCGGAGATATGGGTGGATTCTGTGCAAGTACGTATAAGCGTGGGATTGATTTTATACAAATTCCAACGACCCTACTATCACAAGTAGATGCTTCGATAGGTGGAAAATTAGGGATTGATTTTAATCATGTAAAAAATAGTGTAGGGGTATTTCAAAATCCTAAGGCAGTCTTTATTGACCCTATTTTTTTAAAAACCCTTCCTAAATTAGAGATTAGAAGTGGTTTTGCAGAAATTATCAAGCATAGCTTGATTGAAGATGCAAAGCAATGGAAAAAGATCAAAACGATTAAAAATTGGAAAAAGGTGGATTGGCCAGCGTTTTTAGTCCCTTCTCTTCATATCAAAAAGAGAATCGTGGAGATTGATCCATTTGAAAAAGGTTTAAGAAAAGCCCTCAACTTTGGACATACCATAGGCCATGCAGTAGAAAGCCAATATTTAGAATCAAAAAAGCCCTTACTTCATGGGGAAGCCGTAGCTATTGGTATGGTTTGCGAATCTTATATTAGTCACAAAATGAGTGGTTTAGCTGCAAAAGACTTGAAAGAAATCACCAAATTCCTAGTCCGAATTTATGGAAAATATAAGCTGCTCAAAAAGGATTATTCAGCCATGATTCGGTTAATGCGAAAGGACAAGAAAAATGAAAAGGATGAAATAAATTTCACCTTATTAAAAGCACCCGGTAAATGTTTGGTCAACCAGTCGGCTGATGTGTCTTTAATAACAGAAAGTTTAGATTATTATCGCGCGCTGAAATAGTCACTCTTATAAGAAGAATGGGTTCAATTTTGCAAATGAAAAGTGTCGGACACTTCTTTAATTGACGCCCTATTACCACGATATACCGTATTCTAATGCTAAAATTTGAGTTAAGGTCCTGCTAAAATTGCAGTATTTACGAGGATATTGGAGTATATTTGTTAGTAGAAAATTACACAATAAAAATAAATACTTAGAAAATAGCTCTTTTTGCTTCTAAGTAAAAACATAATACGTTCAAATAGCATGGAACCAACACTATCGAGAAGTGAAATCCAAGAACAAAGAAAACCTACCTACAAAAAGATAGTACGAGTCATGTGGCTCTTATTAATTCTCGGAATCTTAGGCTTTGCAGCACTACTATTCTTTGCTTCCTCAGGGAAAATCCCCTCCTTTGAAAGTCTAGAAAATCCTAAAAATAGCTTTACATCAGAATTATATACGGTAGACGGAACTACTTTAGGTAGTGGCTATTTTACGGAGAATAGAGTCCCTGTAGAATTTAGCGAGCTATCCCAAAATGTAGTCAACGCTTTATTGGCTACAGAGGATGAGCGATATTATGACCACTCTGGTATTGACTTGAAGGGCTTGGCTAGAGTGGGTGTCAAAACGGTAGTACTTCAACAAAGTGCTGGTGGAGGTAGTACGATTACGCAACAGTTGGCTAAATTACTATACACGAACAAAAATGAAGGCCGAGCGAAAAATGCCGTACAAAGAGGTTTCCAGAAGTTAAGAGAATGGATTACCGCATTAAAATTAGAGCGTACCTACACGAAGGATGAGATTATAAAAATGTACCTCAATGAATTCAATTTCATCAATGGGGCCTATGGTATAAAAGCAGCCGCAGAAACTTATTTTGGCGCAGGACAGGATTCTTTGAACATACAGCAAGCCGCCTTATTGGTGGGTATGTTGCAAAATCCATCTAGATTCAATCCGCTTCGATTTGAAGATAGAACTATTAAGAGACGAGAGATCGTCCTTAAGCAAATGCAAAAGAATGGTTTCTTGACACAAGCTCAGTATGATTCTGTTAGAGTATTGCCTCTTGGTATCAATTTTACCCGTAGCTCTCATAGAGATGGAATGGCACAGCATTTTAGAATGGTACTACGAGATGAATTAAAAGCTTTGTTGAGAAATAAAGATGGCGCTAGAAAAAAAGCAGATGGTAGCAGTTATAATATTTATCAAGATGGTTTAAAAATCTATACGACTTTAGATTCTCGGTATCAACAACATGCGGAGTCTGCTATGCTAGAACATATGCAGCAAATACAAAAAACTTTTTGGAATGAATGGAAACGAGATGATCCTTGGACGTATAGGGATGAAGAAGACAGTCGAGAAGAACACGATCAAAAGGTGAAGATTAGACAGCGAACTTTAAAGCGTCTCTTGCAAGAAACGGATTTATATAAAGAACTCCGAAAAGAACATTTAGAACCTACGTTAGCAGAAGTCCAAAAGAGTTTTTCCAAAATCAAAATCACAGACTTTGATCTAGAGTTGATGGCTAATGGTAATAAAGGTATTGCTCAACTCGTCAGTGATGATGCAATCTCTTCTAAAAAAGCTACTCAATATCGAACGGTAATGAGAAACGGCAAATGGGATCAACTTTCAAAGCAGTGGAAAATATTCCAAGCGGAAGCAAAAAAAGCATTTGAGACACCTGAAAAAATGAAGGTGTTTGCCTATAATGACAAAATGGAAGTAGATACAGTGATGACTCCACTAGAGGCATTGAAGTATCATCGGATGTTTTTGCAGACGGGAATCATGGCGGTTAATCCAGTCAATGGCCATGTAAAAGCTTGGGTGGGTGGTATTAATTTTAAGTATTTTCAATATGACCACGTTACTTCACTTCGTCAAGTAGGCTCTACGTTTAAGCCTTTTGTATATGCCACTGCAGTTGGTAATAAAAACTTGTCACCTTGCCAGAAAGTCTTGGATGTACAGCACACCATAGGGGTAGGCGATGGCCAATTTTCTTTAGGGAAAGATTGGAGTCCTAAAAATTTTAGTGACTTTACCAATCAAGAAGTAACGCTTTTAGATGGATTAAGAAAGTCTTTAAATTCCGTTTCTGTTTGGTTGATGAAAGAACTGAATAGTGCAAGACCTGTTGTGGAGTTAGTTTCCCAAATGGGAATTGACACAGAATCTCAATATTCTAATGGTCAAAAAAGAATCCAAGCTGTTCCTTCTTTAGCATTAGGAGCAACTGATTTATCTGTACAAGAAATGACAGGGGCTTACACTACTTTTGCCAACAATGGTTTTTACAATAAACCTATTTTCATCACACGTATTGAAGATAGAAACGGTAAAGAAATTTATAATAATCGTCCTGTAGAAAAACCTGCCTTAGACGCAACTACTAATTATATTATGGTAGAAATGCTAAAATATGCAGGCCGAGGTAAGCGAGGTTTTGGAGATATTAAAACTAAAGAATATGGTGGTAAAACAGGAACAACCAATGATGCAGTAGATGGCTGGTTTATGGGTATTACGCCAAATTTAGTTGTTGGTACATGGGTCGGCGGGGAAGATAAATGGATTCGATTTAAACAAAAAGCAAATGGACAAGGTGGTAGAATGGCTGCCCCATTCTTTGCTAAGTTCTTAACTAGAATAGAAAATGACCCTGCTTTAAAATGGGATGTAGAAGCAGAATTCTTCCGTCCACCTGGAGAAATACCAATAGAATTAAATTGCGACCGATATGAGTCCAGCACTCCTGCCGAGGGAGAGGACGAAGGCTTAATTCCTGAAGGGGATGATTTCTTCGATGATCCTTTTGGGGACGAAGAGGAGGAAGATGATAGTTTCTGGGAGGAACAAGCAGCTCCGATTGATACTATTGGTATTTTCTGATTATTAACCACCAACTAGTATTTTTTTTAACCACATAGGTACATAGTTCACATAGTATAGCAAAATAGATGTGTACTATGTACCTCGTATGTATATGGTGAAAAAATCTTTACCTAATTTATTGTCTTTAAGTGTTTGCATAATAATCGCCTTGATTATTTTTGGCTGTAAAAACACATCGCCTTCTTCTAACTCAACTCTCACCACTACTCACCTTGGATTTTATCACTGGCAAACGAACTTGGACGTAAGTACAAAAGAAACTCAGTATCTTGATTCTTTAAGTATAGGCCGATGTTATGTCAAATTTTTTGATGTAGATTGGGATTTTCAAAAACAGCAAGCGACCCCTCATGCGTCTTTGGAAGTAAGTACTACCCTACCCGATACTATTCAAATTGTTCCAACTGTTTTTATTACCAATCGAACTTTTCAACATATTCCAAATACAGAGATTGAAATGTTAAGTGGAAGAATAGCGGGAAAAATTTTGGAACAATGCAAAAACTTCCCTACCCATAATATCCGATTAATTCAGATTGATTGTGATTGGAGTTTATCTACGAAAGCTGCGTATTTTTCTTTTTTAAAATCCTTACAAGATCAATTATCAGATAAAGACATTCAATTATCAGCAACGATTCGATTGCACCAAATAAAGTATGTAAACAAAACAGGTATTCCGCCAGTAGCTAAAGGATTGTTGATGTTTTATAACATGGGAGAAGTAGGTAACCCAAAAACAATCAATTCTATATTAGACCTTACTATCGCAAAAAAATATACCGCCTCTCTCGACCAATACCCACTGCCTTTAGATTTAGGACTACCATTATTCCAATGGGGAGTATTGTTTAGAAATGGTAAAATGATTCAGTTAATCAACCAACTTCAAGATACTGAACTAGCAGATACTACCCGCTTTGTAGCTGCCTCACCCCTACAATGGAAGGTGCTAAAAGATACTTATTTGAATGGCTTATTTTTGTATGAAGGAGATTTAATAAGATTGGAGCGCGTTACTAAAAAGGAACTATTAGCGGCAGCTGAACTTTTACAACCTTATTTTTCTGGGAAAGAATTTGATCTACTTTTTTATCATTTAGAGGAATCGGTATTAGCTAATTTTAGTGTTGCTGATTTGAAAGAGATAGAGCAGGCATTCATAAAATAATTCTCTAAAAAAACAACCGCTGCGCCACCCGAAAAGTATTAGCATGTGCCTCCACTATATGTGCTAACTTTTCAGAATACCCTCCACCCATACTGATAGCTACTGGAATGCCCTGCTGCTTACAGGCTTTCAATACCACCTCATCTCGCTCCTTACATCCTTGCAAACTCACACTCAAGCGACCTAGTTTATCAGAGGCAATAATATCTACCCCCGACAAATAAAAAATAAAATCTGGTTGCACCGCTTCTAATAATTTAGGTAACGTATCTTTCAAGGTTTTTAAATACAGCGCATCTTCTGTCTTATCAGGTAGCCCAATATCCAAATCAGATTTTTGTTTACGGACAGGATAATTCTTAGCTCCATGCATACTGAAAGTAAAAACACGAGGCTCATCTTTAAAAATTTGTGCAGTTCCATCGCCTTGATGCACATCTAAGTCTACTACTAAAATTTGTTGCGCTAATTGATGTCGCAATAAATAGTTAGCGGCAATAGCTATATCATTTAATACACAAAAACCTGCTCCTTTATAGGTATAGGAGTGATGGGTGCCACCTGCTACATTCATCGCTATGCCATACTCTTGCGCGTATAAGGCACACTCAATCGTCCCGTTCGAAATATGTCGGCCTCTTGTAATCAATTGGGGAGACATTGGAAATCCAATTTCTCTTATTTCTTTTCGACTAAGCGTTTGAGTTTTTAGCTTTTCCCAATAATTTGCATCATGTGTCCAAAGAATCGTTGCCTCTGGTAATAGCTGTGGATGAAAAAAATTATCCTCCGTAATCGTTCCCTCATAGATTAATTGCTCAGGTATTAGCTCATACTTCACCATCGGAAAGCGATGCTTTTCTGGTAGTTGGTATTTATAGATTGGAGAGTAAGCTATTTTGAGCATATTGAATTTAATTCTAAATGGAGAATTGTGAATTGAGAATACTTATAAAACGTTGACAATCAAGACTCAATTTTAGCCACACAAAAAAGATTAGAATAAACACTATTGGATATAGATTTTTTTACAAAAATAGTAATCCCCTACCAACAATACTGTTAGTAGGGGATATAATCTAATCCATC
>CAKZUM010000490.1 GCA_937921525.1 uncultured Saprospiraceae bacterium | reverse complement strand
CTAGGGCGAAGCTCTTTTTGATTTTCGTAGCCTTAGCTACGGGAATCAAAAAAGCTGAAGATCCTAGGAATCAATGACTTACAAATAATGCATCAATTCATTTTTAAACAACTTCCTTATCTTATAGTATTAAATGCGAATAACGGGCTAAATTTTTAGCAGATTATAACATAGGGGCTTTAGCCTCGGCCCTGTCTGTAGAAATATTATGGTTAGGTTCCCTTAAGGAGCGTAGCTTCGACCCTGTGAGATTTTTACAGGGCCGAAGCTACGCTCCTTATGTAACTTTATCTATTATTTTAGCTACAGACAGAGTCGAAGCTACGCTCCTTTTGCTCATTTAACTTAATGAGGTTTCAATAAATAGAACTGATCTTATTTTAACCCGTTATTCGCATATCAAACACATAGAACATATAGGCACATAGACTTTTCAAAGCAGCTGCAAAAGTAAAAGGTTTTAGGAAAAACTTCTAAGACTTCGACAACTAGCTTGATTTCATTAAACTTATTATATTTGCGCTTGTTATTAAACGTATAATATAGTTCCTAAAAGAATACCCTTTTAAGGATCATTCCATACAAACCCGTAAAATTTATAAAATATGGCATTTGAACTTCCAGCACTTCCTTATGCAAAAGATGCATTAGAGCCTCACATTGATGCTCGTACAATGGAAATCCACCATGGCAAGCACCATAATGGATATACTAATAAATTAAATGCTGCTATTGCAGGAACTGATTTAGAAGGTAAAAGTATTGAAGATATTTTAGCGAACGTTTCCCAGTATTCTGGTGGTGTCAGAAATAATGGTGGTGGTTTCTACAATCACAGTTTATTTTGGACGAGTATGTCTCCATCTGGTGGCGGAGAGCCAACAGATAGAATGAATATCAAAAAAGCAATTGATAGAGATTTCGGTTCTTTCGAGGCATTCAAGAAGGAGTTTGCCGCTGCGGCTGGTACTCGTTTTGGTTCTGGCTGGGCATGGTTATGTGTAGATAGCGATGACAAATTATTTGTTTGCTCTACGCCTAATCAAGATAACCCATTAATGGATGTTGTTCCAGAAGATGGCAAGCCAATTTTAGGTTTAGATGTTTGGGAACATGCCTACTACCTAAATTACCAAAACAGAAGACCTGACTATGTACAGGCTTTTTTCAACGTTATTGATTGGGCAGTAGTGTCTAAGCGATATAATGATGCGAATCCTGGTGCTTCTGATTTTTCTTAAAATCTAGCAGTCAGAAATCTTAAAAGCCTAAGGAGTAGCTCCTTAGGCTTTTTTTATACTTTATCTGGATGAGATTTTTTACATATGCAAATAAGCAATTCTGTTTTTGAGTAGAAAATCATACATCAAAAATCAGAAATCATACATCATATATCCATCACGTTATAAAACGTGTTGGATTTCTAATATATGATATGTGATGTATGATTTAATCACACCCCCTCATACACCCACACCTCCAAAGGGTCTAAACATGTCGCCTCTAACTCTGCAATAGATTTCCCCAAAATAGGATGCACTACCTCTCCTGCTATTTCTGCTAATGGTTTCAGGACAAAATTTCGATCTTGTATATAAGGATGTGGTACTTTTAGATTCGTCTCTTCTACAATCAAATCCCCATGCAATAGCAAATCAATATCTATTAAACGAGTATACCATTTCCGTTCTCGAACCCTTCCCATAGCATTTTCTATAGCGAGGATAGTATGTAATACTTGCTGTGGCGTTATAGTCGTATCTATTGCTACGACTTGATTTAAAAAATCAGGCTGTCCTTCTACCCCCCATGCTTTTGTTTCATAAATAGCTGACTGTGCCTTAATCGTGCCAATAGATGCTTCTAAAAAAAGCTTACTATTATGCAAATTTAAAACCCGATTGCCAAGGTTCGTACCTAGCCCAATATAGATAGTTGTAATTTTTTCCATTTAATTTTACATATTATATATTTTTATAATATTTGGTATAATTATTGAAATATTTTACTCTGCGTACGCAGCACTCAGTTAATGAAGTTGTTTAAGAATGTAGTCTGATATTAGTTGTAAGTGCTTGATTTCTAGGGCGAAGCTCTTTTTGATTTTCGTAGCCTTAGCTACGGGAATCAAAAAAGCTGAAGATCCTAGGAATCAATGACTTGCAAATAATGCAGTAATACATTTTTAAACAACTTCAGGTATTACCAAAGACAGGAAGTAAAACTAAAGGTTGCGTAGAAGATGGAAGAAGGGATTTGCAGTGAAGTTGTTCAAAGAAAAAAAAAGCCGCTCACCATATGGCTCGCAGCTTTTAATTAGAATCTTGTTTAGAACGATTTTAAAAGAAATGTAGGTTATTAATAGATGCATTTAAGGAGTAGTATAAAACTACGTCAAAAACACATTTATCTATTGTAAAAAGTAAGTGGGTTATTAATCTATGAATTATGCGTAACTCTTAAAGTTACGTTATCAAGATTAAAATGTGATGGTACTAATTAAGTATACTATATTAAATTCGATGAAAGTAGGTTACTAACTATATAGTAGGTTATTAATAGTAAGGATTTGTAGGTGGTGATCTACTTTATTAAGTAGCAAATATTTTGCCACTCTCCATATTTTATGAAAAATAGGCAACATTTACCCTAAATAAGGTAGTAATACGATTGGAATTTTATAAGTAGGAATACAATTACTATAATAGCAAAAACAAAGCCAAGTAATCAATTATTAGAAAAAAAGAATAAAATACCTGAAAAATAGTACTTGTTAATAAAAAATTATATTTTATAATATATTTTACTACTTTAGCATTTGTTATTCTTTTAACAGATCGTGCTAACTTGATTAACTCTATTGAACAAAACGAACACCAAACCAGCTATGCAAGTACTACACGTGAGCACTGAATGCTATCCAATAGCAAAATCTGGAGGCCTAGGAGATGTAGTGGGAGCCCTACCCAAATATTTAAATAAAGCAGGAGTAAATTCCAGTGTTATTCTTCCAAAATACAAGAATAAATGGATCAGTAAACAAATATGGATTACTTGCTTTAAAGGAATCATTCAGTTAGATACAGAGCTGATTGCTTTTAAAATACAAGAGCTAAAGACTCCATTAGACTTCCCATTATATGTAGTAGATATTCCAGGGAAATATGATCGCCCAGGAATTTATCTTGACCAAAATGGAATGGGCTATGAAGATGCGACTCAAAGAGCGATTTGTTTTCAAAGAGCAATCTTACAGTGGTTGACTACACTACAGAACTTACCAAGAGTTGTTCATTGCCATGACCACCATACGGGATTGATTCCGTTCATGCTTCAACATTGTCCTGAGTTTTCTGTACTCAAAGAGATTCCAAGCGTATTCACAATTCATAATGGAGAATATCCCGGTAGTTTTGATTGGAGACTAGTAAACTTATTACCGTTATTTGACGGAAGAGTTGGTGGCCTGCTAGATTGGGATCATCAAATTAATCCTTTGGCTGCAGGAATTAAATGTTGTTGGAAATTAACGACTGTTTCTCCGGGATACCTAGAAGAATTACAAATCTATACCAAAGGACTCAGTCATTTACTACAACAAGAAAAACCAAAATCACATGGCATTCTGAACGGTATTGATGTAAAAGTATGGAATCCATCAACAGATACCTATTTAGCCCATCCATTGAAAAAGAGTACTCGAGCGTATAAGACTGCAAATAAAAAATGGTTATGTACCCATTTCAATGTCCCTTCTACCCTTCCGCTCATTACCTTCATAGGGCGGCTAGCCAGAGAAAAAGGGGCTGACTTCTTAGCCCCTACGATTGAACACTACCTATCTAATGGAGGCAAGGCTGCTTTTATCGTTCTGGGAACTGGTGATCCGAATTTACACCATATCCTATCAGATTTGGGGGAAAAATATCAGGGTATTATAGCTATAGCATTAGAATATAATGAACAGTTGGCTCATCAATTATATGCTGGCTCAGACTTTATCTGGATGCCTTCGAGAGTAGAACCTTGTGGACTTAATCAATTGTACGCTATGAGATATGGCACGATTCCTATTGTGAGAGCTATTGGTGGTTTAAAAGATACTGTAGTTGATATTTCAATCCCTAACGGATCGGGTATTCAATTTAGTCAACTTACCTTAGCTGAGACTACTCATGCAATCCAACGAGCTGTCTCTTTATATCATAAGGAAGATGCCTTTACATCCATACGGGAAGCGATTATGGACTTAAACTTTTCTTGGGAAAAGTCTGCGGAAGATTATTTCTTATTATACAAGAAAATTGCTAGATTTAAGAAATTTGACGATTAAAAATTAAAAGATAAATATTAACAGCCTATGAAAGTTAACATGATCGCTATTATATTAGGAGGAGGAGCAGGAACTAGACTATACCCACTAACGGAGCAACGCTCTAAACCTGCTGTACCTGTGGCAGGAAAATATAGATTGATTGATATTCCAATTTCTAATTGTTTGAATTCTGGAATTAAAAGAATGTTTGTACTTACCCAATTTAACTCTGCCTCTCTTAATCAACATATTAAAAATACTTATCACTTTGATATGTTCAGCAAGGGTTTTGTAGATATTCTTGCTGCAGAGCAAACAAGAGATAGCGATCAGTGGTTTCAAGGAACAGCCGATGCTGTTAGACAAGGGGCTGCACATATGGGCATCCACGATTTTGATTATGTAATGATCTTATCAGGAGATCAATTATATCAAATGGATTTACAAGCATTTGCTAAACATCATATTGAGCAAAAGGCGGATATTACTATTGCTACCATTCCTGTAAACGAACGAGATGCTCCTGCCTTTGGCATTATGAAGGTGAATGAAAAAGGATATATAGACTCTTTTATTGAAAAACCAGACGTTAAGCTTTTACCAAAGTGGGAATCTGAAGTTCCTGAAAAGAATAAAGCAGAAGGGAAGATTTATCTGGCTTCCATGGGTATTTATATTTTTAGTAGAAAAACGATAAGAAACCTTTTTGCAGACTATCCAGATCATACAGATTTTGGAAAGGAGATTATTCCGAAAGCAATTAATACCTCTTATAAAGTGTCTAGTTATTTATATGATGGTTATTGGACGGATATTGGAAATATTAGATCTTTCTTTGAAGCCAATCTCGCTCTAACAGATAGTATTCCTGAATTCAATTTATTCGATAGTATGAATCCAATTCATACACGTCCTAGAATGCTCCCTCCTGCGAAGACTTCTGGTACCTATTACTGGCGGGCAATTGTTTCCGAAGGGAGTATTATTCAAGCGGACAAAATCGAACAATCTGTTATAGGCATTCGATCAAGGGTTGGCGATCGAACCGTTATTCATAAGAGCATTCTTATGGGAAATGATTTTTATGAAAATTTAGAAGAACTTGGCGAGATGATTCCTATGGGAGTAGGCAATAATTGTCATATCGAGAATGCAATAATTGATAAGAATTGTAGAATCGGAGATAATGTGACCATCAAAGGAGATCCTGAGTTAAAAGATATAGAAACAGATACCCATTGTATTAAAAGTGGGATTATTGTATTAAAAAAAGGAACGATCATCCCGAAAGGAACTAAGATCGGATTGTAAGGGACTAGGAAAAAAATAACCTACCCATTCTGACTTGTTCTTTTTCTGGACGAACCAAGAATAGCTTGTTCCTTGGTTCGTCTAGATCAACTACCTTATAAAAACAAGCATAAAAGCCTCCATTTAATTAAGTTCTCCACTATTTGTCCTTCCTATTTACTCCTTATTATACAGTAAGCTGTTACTTTTTTAAGATTTCACATCTAAATAAATATACATTGTGCTAAATAAAGGTTAAAATATTTATAATTTAAAATTATTCACACATAATGAAAAAGCTAATCATTCCAATAGCCTTACTGTTAGCCGGTTGGTGCTTAACAGGTGCGTGGTACTTATCTCAAAATAAATGCAACATTGCAGCCGCCCCTGTAGAGCGTCTCTTAAAACCTTTAAATATTTATTTCCAAAGTGGTCAAAATACCATTATTGAAAATGATGACTTACGAAGTTATTTAAGTGAATTAAAAAAATATACCACTTCTAATTCCAATGCACGAGTAACTATCACGGGTCATACGGACAACCAAGGTGATGCTACTCAAAATACAAAATTAGGGCAGGAACGAGCAGATTTTATTAGAAATTATCTCGTCCAACAAGGATATAACAATAATATATTCACGACTAATTCTCAAGGTCCTAACGCCCCAATAGCAACCAATGACACGCCAGAAGGTCGTGCATTAAATCGGCGAGTTGAAATTCGTCTGAATAGATAATATTAGAGCAGATGGAAAATAAATAGCTATTTATTTTCTCCTCATTCTGTAGTCTTTTTTTCCCAATAAAAAATATAATTATGTTAGCATTATTTTGTAAATGGTTATTCTGGGTAGTAGGTGCCGCAATACTTGGCTTTGTATTAGCTTGGCTAATGAGAGGTGCTAAAGCTAATGAGTGGCGAACACAATTTGAAGATAGAGATGCCTCTTATAAAAGAGTAAAAAGTAATCATCAAGGTTTAGTTTCTAAATACGAAACATTAGAGCGTTCTAGTAATAAATTAAGAAATACCAATACTACGCTCAAAAAAGATGTATCTACTAAAGAATCTGAAATTAGTAAGCTGATGCAGAAATTGAAAGCAGTACCTGCCGCTGCCGCTACTGCCGCAGTTGTCAGTAATGGTTCTTCTGACAATAGCTATGAGATTCGTGCTTGGGAATCCAAGTATGCCCGATTAGAAAGGGAGTTAGCAACTAAAACAGAGATGTTTGACGAGCTAAAAGAGGATAATGAAATGTTGAATACAAAGATGGAGGTCTTGGCATTAACTACAGAAGATGCTAAGAAAGAAAAGGAATCAGCTCTTGGTAAGCTTAAGCAGTACGAAGAATACAGGCCTCGTTTTGAAGAAGCTAATTTAGAACGAAACACGCTGAAATATAAATACGAGCAATTATTAGCTTCTAGAACGGCGGTTCAAACAACTCAAGAAGATACCAATAATCAGACGGAAGCATTAACTTCAGAAATTAATACTTTAAAAGCTACTATTGCCTCTGCTAATGAACAAGCTGCTGCTCAAAAGAGTCAGATCGAAACATTGACTGACCAAAACAAGGAAGCACTTAATTCACAAAAAGACATAAAGATAAAATATGACAGTCTGCTAGGCCTACAAGAACGGACAGAGGTGAAGATGAAGGAATTGGAACAACAAGCAGCAGCATCAACGGCTACACCAGCAGATGTAAAAGCTAAAGCAGAAGAACTTGAAAGCTACAAATCAAGGTTAGACACTCTGTCAAAAGAAAATGACACTTTAAAAGGTTCCCTAGAAGAAGCCAAAGCTCAAGCAAAAGCGAATGATTCAACTGCTGAAATAGCCAATTGGGCAGATAAGCATAAATCGCTAAGTGAAGAAAATAATCGTCTAAAAACGGAACTTGAAAAAAGTAAACTAACTGCTGCTCAAAACGCTGCACCTGCTACCAATGAGTATGAGCAAAAATGGAATGCTCTAAAACAAGAGGAAACGAACTGGACCAATAAGCATAACAACTTAAGTAAAGAAAATGAGGAATTAAAAGCGGCACTTCAAGCAGCACAAAACACAGCACCTGCCACTAATGAATATGAGCAAAAATGGAATGCTCTAAGACAAGAAGAAACGAACTGGACTACTAAGCATAACGCTTTAAGTAAAGAAAATGAGGAATTAAAAGATGCGCTCGAAGAAAAATTAACGATTGAAAGAAAAGCTGCTAAAGCTACTAACGAGTATGAGCAAAAATGGACCATCCTAAACGAAGAAAATAAGCAGTTAAAGGCAGCACTCGAAGAGAGTAAGGCTACTAAGGTCCAATATGCTGCAGCTAATATGGCTACTCCAGCATCTAATGAATATGAGCAAAAATGGAACGCTCTAAAACAAGAGGAAGCAAGTTGGATTACTCAGAAACAAAATTTAGAAGCAGAAATAGAGCGACTAAAGGCTGCCAAAAAACCAGCCTCCAAGGCTAGTTCAAAAGCAGAAAAAGCTGCAAAAGCCGAAGCTGCAAAAGGCCAATTAGCTAGTGCCATCGGTACCAAAATTAAAGTAGCAAAAGAATCAGAGAAAGATGATTTAAAACAAATTAGTGGCGTTGGTCCTTTCTTGGAAACTAAGCTGAATAATCTTGGGATCTATACCTTTGAACAGGTAAGTCAATTTGATACGGAGTTAATGCAAATCGTAAATGATGCGATTGAATTTTTCCCTGGTCGAGTTCAAAGAGATGATTGGGTGGGACAGGCAAAAAAGTTTCACGCAGAGAAGAATAGCTAAAAAATAGCGTTTTAAATAAAATAGAAAAGAGGATAAGTTTGTTGATTCAACTTATCCTCTTTCTTTTTGTACATATAGATCATGTAAGAAAATCATACATCATATATCTTACATCATCAATCATAAATCAGTATGTTTTGTCTAATTAACGAGTTTATGAATTATGATTTTCTCGCCTCTCTCAATCCACTTTAATAGCTCGTCCCATCCCATATTTCCCTGGCTCCAACTTAGGCAATAAAACCTTCAATATCCCATTTTTATAAGTAGCTTTTATCGCCTTAATTTTAATAGCATGCTTTGGAAAAAAGAAACGTCTATAGATCTCAGGATAGGCAAATTCTTTACGCATATAAGCGTCCTTTGGATCTAATTCAGGCAAAGCTTTTCTCTCTGCCGAAATCAATAATTTACCATCCGTATATTGAATAGCAAACTCTTTTTTTGATCTACCTGGTGCAGTCATTTCTAACTCAAAGGCATCTTTCGTTTCTACTATATTAGCAGCAGGAATATAGATACCAAAATTAGAAAACTTCTTATTGGCCCAATCCTGCATATCTTTAGGAAAGAAGTCCTCAATCATTTTCTGGATAGGCTCAAAGAAATCTTTATCAAACTTATTATTAGAATTCATTATTGTTTTTTTACGTAAATATTAGAATATTACTATTTAGACGACTTAATTCTTTTGTCGTTACTTCTATTAAAATAACATAGTTAACAGAAATTGACAAGTTTATCCAGACAGTGGATATTAATTTTACCACAAATTTAGGAATGAAGTAGCTTGATAAAACTAGGATTGTATTTTGCCACATAGGTACATAGACCACATAGCATGCGGCCTACCTATGTGTACTATGTACCTTGTGGTAAAATTGTCAACTACTTTTGTGGTTTAGATAAACTTGTCCAGAAATTAAAAGTAATTTACATTGTTTATATTTACCTTCGTAACTATTCAGCATTGGCTAAAGCCAATCTTATTTTTTGAACGCAGAGACACGGAGATGCAGAGTTTTTGATTTTTTCGACAAGTTTATCCAGACAGTGGATATTAATTTTACCACAAATTTAGGAATGAAGTAGCTTGATAAAACTAGGGTTGTATTTTACCACATAGGTACATAGACCACATAGCATGCGGCCTACCTATGTGTACTATGTACCTAT